>JAXHTS010000038.1 GCA_034190085.1 Spirochaetota bacterium | reverse complement strand
GGAGTTACAAGAAGATCTTGACGATTGGATAAAAGAA
This sequence comes from Spirochaetota bacterium, assembly GCA_034190085.1. Taxonomy (NCBI): domain Bacteria; kingdom Pseudomonadati; phylum Spirochaetota; species Spirochaetota bacterium. The sequence continues at coordinate 46,833 of JAXHTS010000038.1, read as the reverse complement.
TATAATGTTGAGAGGACTCATACTGGCAAGTATTGTTACGGAAAAACGCCCATGCAAACATTTCTAGATTCGAAGAATATTGCTCTATAAAAAATGCTGGATAATAAATTACAGACAACAAAAGAAAACGAGAGTGTCAGATTAAATGCTGGCTAGTACATTGGTATATTAATAGAAATATATTTAAATATATATATATACCCCAAAGCCTGATTCCTGATACTATATTTCTCCGCTAAAATCAACCCCTTTCTGACTAAAGACTCTCTTCCTGCTTCATCATGAATAAGATTCAGTATCTTTTGAGCGATGTCTTCAGGTGACAAAGGATCTGCATATAATACTGCATCTCCGAATACTTCCGGAATTGATCCCCTTCTTGTTGACATTACCGGCGTTTTAGAGGACATCGCTTCAAGAATTATAAGACCAAATCCTTCATGTAAAGAGGGAGCAGCAAATATTTTTGCCCTTTGATATAATGAAATCAACTCATCTCCGGAAACATATCCCTTAAAATCAATTTTTTTTAGGGTTGACTCGGGAAGATTTCCTATCAGCGTATTCAGTGAACTGTTCTTCCATCCTGACGCGCCGACAATTACAAGCCTTTCTTTTATCTTATTCGAAATAATGTTGTATGCCTGAATCAATCCTTTTAAGTTTTTACGGGGTTGAAGAGTTCCAACAAAGAGTATATAATCATCCTTCTCAATATCATCAGGCGGTATATACTTTGACTTATCAAGACCATTATATATAACAAAAATTTCTTTATCAATCCTCAGGTATTGTTTCAACTCACTCCTGGAAGTTTCTGTGCCTGTAAAAAACCAGTTTGCCTTTTTAATAAAAAAAGGAAAAAATAGATTATAGAATAGCTTATTCCCAATCGTAATAGTATCAGGAAACAACTTGAATACAACATCATGTATCGTTACAGCCACCTTAATCTTCCTAGGTAAAAATAGAGGGAAGTATTCCCCTCCTCCGAAGAATAGCTGTATCCCGTCTGTTTTTATTTGTTTTCTCAAAGATGGGCTTTGCAGCCATAACCTGCGATTATTCATGAATACCCCTTTGATCTCACGCAGGTTAAAATTCGGATTGGAAAACATGTCCTCTGTCAGGTCCGCATTTTTAAGGAAAGGCATGTAAAGATAATATTCATTTTCACAATCTAGCTTAGATAATTCATAAAAAAGCCTATGCACATAGTTGCCTACCCCGGTATTTATCCTGGAATACAGATAATATGCATCAACTCCAATCTTCAAAAAACACCCCTTTGGCTAATCTACTGGTTTTACTTACTCAAAATGATAACAATTATCAATTGTTATATCAGCAATCCCAAATGTAAAACTTTTTTTTAATTATATTTTTCAAAAGTAGGCTTATATCATTTTTCTGAATACATTACTACGCTATATTTTTCAGCTGTAATTCTTTATACTTTTCAGAACTCATATAGTCAAGATAAGAATGAATCCTCTGTTAATTATAAAAGACCTCAATATATTCAAAAATAGATTCCTGTACTTCTTTTGTGGTTTTATAATTTCTTTTATAGACTTCTTCCATCTTTAATGTTGAGAAGAAACTTTCAGCACATGCATTATCCCAGCAATCTCTCTTTCTACTCATGCTCTAAACCATTTTATATGTTTTCAATTTCTCTCTAAATAATTCAGAGGGAATGTCCCATTCAATGTTGTAAATTAGGTGGCGTCTCCAAGCCCATTATTAGATAATGGGCTAAGTTAAAAATATAATTAAAATGAGATAGCCACCATGGATAACAATAAAAAAGGAGTAATTAAAGATCAAGCAAGTATTATTGATATTAAAGAAGAAGTATTAAATAAAGAGGTAGAGGATTCTTTATTTAATCAGATAATATCATTAGGGATAAAATCTTACACGGAACTCATAGAAGATGAGATAACAGAGATATGTGGGGAAAGATATAAACATATAAGAGATAGAGAATTTAGCAGATGGAGTGTGACTGAGACATCTACGATATTTGGAGGTAGGAAAGTTAAATTATTACATCCTCGAGTGAGGAATATAAGAGATAAAAGAGAGAAAGACCTTAAGACGGTCAAGAAATATAAAGATAGTGAGATATTGAGCCGAAGGCAGATGGAACAGATGATTATTGGAGTATCTACACGGAAATACAAGAGATCACTTGAGACGGGTTCATTAGGTCTGAGAACAAATTGTAAATCAAAGAGTTCTGTAAGCAGAAACTTCATAGCTATGACAGAGGCAAAGCTTGTGGCATGGAGGAATGAACCGATTAGACAAGAATATTTGATTTTAATGATTGATGGCATTGTTTTTAAGAAAACTACAGTAATAGTAGTATTAGGCATAGATAAAGAAGGTAAAAAGTCTGCATTAGAAGCCTGGGAGAGTTCTACTGAGAACAGCAGGGTTTGCACTGATCTTTTACATAATCTTATAGAACGAGGATTTGATTTATCAGGATTAAAATTAGCAGTTATTGATGGTGGCAAAGCAACAAGGAAAGCGTTGAATGATGTATTTGGAAAAGGATTTCTTATTCAGAGATGCCAGATCCATAAGAAGAAGAATGTTACAGATTATGTTCCAGAGCATATGAGATTGACAATTCGAAATGCAATGAGTGAAGCATATAATGCAGATAGCTATGAAACAGCTAAGAGACTGCTTCTAAATATTAAGAGTAAATTAGGTAAGGATTATCCTCAGGCTGCGAGATCATTGGAGGAAGGATTAGAGGAAACTTTGACTTTACATAAGTTAGAGGCACATAAAGAGATAAGAAAGAGTTTATGTACAACAAATCCGATTGAGAATCTTAATGCCGGTATTCGAAATATAACGAGGCGTGTGAAAAGATGGAGAAATTCTGACATGGTGATCCGTTGGGCATGGACTGGAATTATAGAAAGTGAGAAGAACTGTACTATCCAGCATTTAATCTGACACTTTCGTTTTCTTTTGTTGTTTGTAATTTATTATCCAACATAATCCGCAATAGAGTAGGCAAAGTCAAAACCGTATCCATGAAAGCGACGATATGTAACTATAAGCGCAGGCTGGCCTAGATCGTCTACCTCTGTTTTTAAGCCAGGGAGATCGTTGAATCCGTAGAAGAATACCAGACCAAAATCGAAGGAGCCCAATAGACCGGAGAAGCGGGCCGCTGTCTCGGAATTGAGAATATCTCGCTTGCCTTCGTTCTCTTTTGCGCTGAAATCGAGCAATGCGAATTGTTCATTGCCAAGCAACTCTCGTTATTCTATAAACGTCCTCTGTGCCCAGGGCCCTTTTGTGGGCACTTTCGTCGGTTCAAAAAAGGGTATCCAGACTGCTTCCAGGATAAAGTTGCCCATATAAAGAAGGCCATCGAAAAGCAGGATAGGAATACCACGCTCATCCTTGTCTATGGTGTAAAACTCGCTGAAATCCTCCGGATTTACTATATCAACAGGATTTATCTCATCCGCTCTTCCCCAGTTGAGAAGAATCTTCCCTATCCTGAACTCCATGGGCCCAAGACTGGCGCTTGCATAAGCCTCCCGAATATAAAACTCATCGTAATCTATTCTCTTTTTTTCATCAGTATTACCGTTATACTGCTCAAGATGTGAATCAAGATGGTCATAAGTGGCCCACAACTCACCAAAGAGGCTAAAATCGCTCTCATCAGTTCTTTTTAACTTAAGCTCTACACGTGATATGGACTTAATGAACTCCCCCTTGCTGTTATCCTCGTATATTCCCCTACGGGTCAGCACGCGCGAGTCGTGAAGTATTTTCCCCGATATGTCATATTCTGCATACAAATAGTAGGGAAGCATGCCTACACTTAAGCCCAAGATTAAAAATAATAATCTCTGTAGCATCTAGTTTCTCCCTACCGGGATTTTTTCAATTCCCTCTGGCTAAAGAAACTGTCCTTCAAGCCTGTATTGTATCTTATATCACTTACTGTGAGCACAGTTCGATGACCTGTTTTGAGCTTTTCCATCTCCAATATCATGGCAGTCCATATCCCATCAATATTCCTTATATCCCGCGCGTGATATTTTTTGCTTTCCCTCCCTTTATTGTCGAAAAATTTGCCCTTGATTAGCATGTAAGTATCTTTACAGATATACGATATCATTTTAGAGTATTGATATTTCTTCTTATTCTTATAGGCTGCATCACCAGAGTAGGTCTTGTGCATGCTCTCCACCAAATAGCAATCTTTCTCATCAACCTTTTCTTCTCCTATAAGTCTATGTACAAATTCATCCGGATGTGGAGGTGCCATATCATTATAAGAGAAGTCAGTGCCCATGAAGGACTTATGCTTTTCCGTGGCAGATATTCTCCTTACCCGCTTTAATGCAGGCAGATAAAGCCACTGGTCGTCGTCCTTATCCTTGTGTTCCCATGTAAGGAATGCGGTTCCTTTATCAGCCTTTGGCTTGCGAAAGTACATGAGGCTTTTGTCTTCGTCCCCCCTCTCAAGCTTTCAATAGGTCACTTCGCGTACCCTTTTTTTGCCGTTCTTCTTGATGAGTTCCATCGTAAGATCTGCTTTCTGATCCTTGCCCTCATCCATATTGTAGTTTTTCAGCATGATCTGGTAGCCATCCTCACTGAAAACTGGAATGGCTATACACAAACAGACCACCAATATTATTAAGCATGATAAAATAGTCCCACCATGGACTATTTTGGTGCTGTGTGCTAAAAATATTTTCTTCATAGTTCTCCTATTTCCTTTAACAATTTTAATTCTGACTTCACTCATATCCCTTTCTCATCCCTTTCTCAATAGGGCTATAGAAGGCATTCCTTTTTTAATTTTTATTGGCTTAATAACTAACAACAATACCGGCGCCAGAAAGAGATCAGCGATTAACGCTACAAACACGGTGACAAAGGTTATAAATCCAAATTGGGTAAGTAGCCTTAACTCGGAAAAGTAAAAGCCTGAAAATCCGACACAGAGGATCAAGGAGGTGGTGATGATAGGCTTCCCCACACTCTTTAGGGTACGAAACATCGCCCCTTCGTAGTTCCCATCAATACTTATTTCTTTTACCATCCTCCACATGAGATGGATCGTATCGTCCACGGCAATCCCAATAGCCACGCTTGGTACCATGACCGTTGTCATATTCAATGGGATATTCAAAAATCCCATAATCCCAAAGGTGATTATTACCGGAATAACATTTATTATCATGCTTAAAAGCCCCAACCCTATAGAACGGAATACTACAATCATCATTATTGAAATTACTACAAAGGCGATGGAAAAACTTTCCATCAAACCCGTTATCAGGTAATCCACCATATTGCACCATATAAGTGGTCTTCCGGTGAAAACAATTTTTAAGTCGGTATTTAATTCCTCTGAAATAATTTGTTTCATTTTATTTATGGCTTTTCTAGTGGCTATTGAATCATCAGCGCTTATAGTAAATGTCCTTATCCTGGCTTGGCTATAATCGTTGTTAATAAGTGATTGGAGATTTGCCTGATCTTCATCAAAGGAATAGAGCAAGAGCAATTGCGAGGCCTGTTCTTTAGTAGAAGGCAGAGAATAATAATCAGGGTCATCTCCATTTATAGCTTGATTCATCTCCTTCAGGAAATCAACGACCGAGTTTGCCTTAAGTATCTCAGGCACCTCGTTTTCTAACCGATGTTGAATCCTCTCGATCTGTTTCAGGCTTATCGGTTCTATGACGGTGTTCTCTGCCTTTCCGTCAAACAACACATCAACCTCGCATGAACCGCCTAATTCAACATCGATGAATTTATTGGCTTCGACCAATTCAGTAGAATCTTTAAGTATATCAAAGGAATCCTGTCTCGCCTCTATTCTGGAAATACCAATTAATGATAATAATACAATTACTACACTAAGTGTCAATATTAAGCCCTTTCTCCTGATAATGAACTTTCCTATTCCCGTCAGTATACTTTCCATTGCCTTAAAGCTCTTATCATCCCTGGATTTCTCCTTTTTGAGTTTTAAAAATGACAGTATAATTGGAAGAAGCGTGATAGAGGTAGTAAGGGCAAAGATGACTCCCATCCCTGTGTAAATGCCAAAATCCCTAACTGGCTTAATCTTGTTGAGCCCCAAAGAGAAAAATCCGACCGCAGTAGTTACGCTGGTCAACAAGATCGGAATACCGATACGAATGATAGCCTCCTTTAAGGCATCTTTGTTGTTCGGGTATTCCCCAATTGTTTCTTTATATTGAGTAATAATATGGATGGAATCACAAATGCATACGATGAGCACGACTATTGGAATTATGCTGGTCACCCAGTTCAGAGTATTACCACTTGCAACCAAAAGTCCGACGACCCAGACCACACATATAGTAATAACTATGAACGGAATAATAATAAACCGAAGGTTACGAAAGATAAAGAATAATATCAACCCCACAAGAGCAAACACAATAGGTGTAAGATGCAACTGATCCCTATCCATAGCATCGAAGACGGTTTTGTATATTACTGACATACCATATAAATAAAACCTTCTATTGTCTTTTTCCTTGTCAATTATTCTTTGAATTTCACTTACGACCTCCGATCTGAGAGCATCATCGCTTCCCAGTGGAACCATCCATGCGATTATGGAGGTTGATTTTCCATCATCAGAAAAGAGCCACCTTTTATATATCTTATTTGCAGTGACTTTTTCTTTTAGTTCTTCAGGTTGTATTGAGGTCTTGGGTAGCAAAGGGGTGGTTCCAAATCCTCCTGAGGTGCCTTTAATCGTGTAGGCATTTGTAAGGCTGAGTACCCTTCCTACATTCTTAACATCCTCTATCCTTCTGGTCATTCTATCAATCATAGATAGAATCCGGGGAGAGAAGATATCTTCTCCTTTGAATGCTATCACAACGAACTCCTCTCCACCATACTCTTTGTCCATCTGCTGCATCAATAAAAGCTCCGGGTCGTTGTCTATTGTCATAGTCTCGAGGGAATTATCTACTTTTATTCCTAAAATGAAGTAACCAAAAATAAGAGTCAAAAGGACATTTATCCCTATGATCCATTTCCAATATTTGAAGGTGAGTTCAATTAGTTTCTTAATAGTGATATTTCCCACATTATTAAAAGATATTTGAGAAGTTTATAAAGTATTTTCTTCATAACTTTCCTCTTTTTTCATTCAGACTTTACTCATATACCCATAAATAATAAGCTAATAACGCCGAACACAGCAAACACCACTCCGTTACAATTCATCATTCTCCCTTTGGGATCTTAATTGGCTTAAATATTAAAACCAATACCGGGCCTAAAAAGAGATCAGTAATAAGTGCACCAACAACAGTGGCAATTGTAAGAAATGCAAACTCGGTCAGTAGTACTATCTCAGAAAAGTAAAAGACAGCGAATCCAACTGAAATTAAAACTGATGTTGTAATTATAGGTTTTCCCACACTCCTTAAACTGCGGAAAATAGCTTCTCTATAATTTCCATCAATACCAATTTCTTTTTTTATTCTCCATATAAGATGAATCGTATCGTCAACTGCAATCCCAATGGCAATACTTGGTACCATTGCTGTCATCAAATTAAGTGGGATACCCAGCCACCCCATAATCCCGAATGTTATTATAGCAGGTATGATATTTATGATCATGCTTAACAAGCCCAGCTTAAAAGAACGAAAAACTATAACCATCATGATAAAGATTACTACAAAGGCGTAGGAAAAACTCTTCACCATAGCTGTAATCAATATATCCACCATATTGAAAAAAATCTTTGGTCTTCCTGTGCGATTTATCTTTAAGTTAGTCCCTTTTGATTCCTCTAATATGATTCTTTCAGCTTTATCAAAGGCTGCCCTTGAAATTATTGAATCATCAGCGCTAAGACTAAACATTCTAATCCTTGCCTGGCTATAATCATTGTTTATAAGCGATTGAAGGTTTGCCTGATCTTCATCAAAGGAATATAGTAAGAGCAGTTGTGAAGCGAGTTCTTTAGTCGTAGGTAGTGTATAGTGATCCGGATCATCCCCGTTAACGGCTTGATTCATCTCTTTAAGAAAATCAACGATAGAGATACTCTTTCGTATTTCTGGAACTTCTGTTATTAGTCTATGCTGTATCCTTTCTATTCGTTTTAGATTTTGCGGCTCAATAACTGAATTTTCTCCCTTGCCCTCAAACAGCGTAATAAGCTCGCATGAACCTCCAAGCTCAACATCTATGAAAGCACGGGCCTCATCTATTTCAGTACTATCTTTAAGCATAGCAATGATATCCTGCCTTACTTCAATTTTAAACATGCCGATTAACGATATCAGAACAATGGCAATACTTATTAGAATTAAGCCCTTTCTCCTGTATACTAACCCTCCTGTTCTATTAAGAATTCTCTCCAATGCCTTAAAGCTTCTATCTTCTCCAGACTTTTCTTCTTTGAAGTTCATAATTGACATAATCAATGGGAGAAGCGTAATGGAGACTGTAAACGCAAAAAGGATGCCAAGACCAGTAAAAATACCAAAAATCCTTACTGGCTTAATACCACTGCTCCCAGGGAGAAGAATCCTACCCCGGTTGTAATGCTGGTTAACATTATGGGAATACCAATGCGTATGATAACATCCTTTAAGGCATCTTTTCTGTGTATATAATCTTTATTAATCTCTTTATAATGAGTCATAATATGAACTGAGTCGCATATACAGACAATAAGCAAAACGATAGGAAGTATGTTAGTGACATAATTTAACGTATTACTGGATAGAGTCAGAAGCCCGAATGCCCAAAGGGCGCATATTCCAATTAATATAAATGGAATGGTTAACAATTTTATATCACGAAAGAAAAAGAATAACAAGAGACCCATTAGAAAAGGTACGATAGGGGTGAGATGAAATTGATCCCTGATCATAGCATCCATAATGGCTTTTTGATACACAGGCATGCCATATAGATAAAACTTTCTATTGTCTTTTTCCTCATCAATTATATTCTTAATTGCATCTACAACCCTCCATCTTGCTGCATCATCTTTTCCCATTGGAACTATCCAAGCAATTATAGATGTTGATTTTCCGTCTTCAGAATAGAGCCATCTTTTATATATCCTGTTATTAATTACCTCCTTTCTAAGCTCCTCTGGTTTCTTCAATTGCAGAGATGATTCTTTAAGTAAAGGATAGACGCCAAATCCCTCTGAGTCGCCTTCAATAGTCGAAGAATTTGTAAGGCTTAATACCCTTTCCACATTTTTAACATCCTCTATCCTGGTAGTTATCCTCTCAATCATAGCAAGAACAGGAGTAGTGAAGATATCATCTCCCTTGAACGAAACCACAACAAATTCATTTCCCCCATACTCTTTCTCCGTCTTCTGCAGCAAGAGAAGCTCTGGATCGCCATCTACGGACATGGTTTCGATGGAATTATCTACCTTTATTCCTAAAATGAAGTAACCAAGAATAAGAGTCAAAAGTACATTTATCCCTAGGATCCATTTCCAATATTTAAAAGTGAATTCAATAAGCTTATTCATTCTACTACCTTCCCTGTATCAAATTCTTTCCCAAAGGGTTTGAAAACAAGTATAAGTGCAGGAGCGATAAAGTAATCAGCTATCAGAGCGGTAAAGACGCATATCGCTGTTATCATTCCGAAACTAACCAAAGCTTCAAAATTGGAAAAGAGACAAGCGCCAAATCCAATGATCAATATGATAGTGGTCCTTGTAATTGCATGACCAACCCCAATAATCGCTGCGTCAAGCGCCTTCCTGTAATTTCCAAGTCGATCAAATTCAAGCCGATATCTCGAAATAAGATGTATGGTGTCATCAACAGCAAGACCTATTCCAATACACCCAAGTAGAGTTCTTGAAAAATCCAGACTAATATCAAATAGCCCCATAATTCCTAAGGTAATAATAATTGGGAAGATATTAGGGAGCATAGAAATGAGCCCAATCTTTAGTGAACGGAAAACAAATATCATCATAATTGAAATAATGGCCAGGGCAAGCATAATAGATAGTATCAGAGTCTCTTGCATGGTGCGCAAAGACTCAAGTACCATAAAAGATAAACCTGTTATTGTATATGTATAATCAGCCGGTTTAACAGATTCAATAAAAGCTACCAGGTCATCATAGAAGCGCTTTGAGATTGTTGTGTTAGTGTTTTTTACATAGATTGTAAGTCTTGCACTTGAAACGTCTGCTGATATTTGTTTTTCCAGTTCCTCTCCTCCGGTAACTTCATAGAGCAGGATGTACTGGGATACCTCCTCATCCGAAGAAGGAAGCCTATAATATTCACGATCATTGTTATGCAGTGCGCAATTAATATCTTTGATAATATCAACTACTGAAAATGTCTTTTTAACCAGATAATCCTGACTATTAGCAAAGTTTTGAATTTTTTCAAGGGTTTGAACTGATTGTAATGTTTTAACTCCGTCTCTCTTTTTTGTGTCCAATAATATCTCAAAATTCCCAGACCCTGCCATGGTTGAGTCAACGAATTTATAATCCTGAAATACCTTCATCTTCTCGCCGAGTACAGCTAACCATGATGCATCAGTCTTGATTTTGCTAATTCCATAAAAAGCAATCATACATACTATTACAGCTAAAGTTAATATTCTTTTATAGTATCTTTTATCCCAATCTGTTATTCTTTGTAGCATTACATCCATATATTTATGGATGTATTCATAATCTCTTTTCTCCTTATCTCTTTCAAATTGTTGGTATGAATGATATAACCTTTCACTCTTTTCCCCTCCAAAAGAAAGGAATATTGTCAAGAGTGTAAAACTGAAAATAAAGACAGCCAATACTCCAACTGCGATAGTCAATCCAAATTCATGAATGCAAGGAATAGGTGAGATAGTAAGGGAAGCAAATCCTGCTACTGTTGTGAGTGTTGTGAACAAGCAGGGGAATCCTACCAGTTTAATTGTTTTAAGAATAGATTCCCTATTGGGATTCCCAGCTTTAAGATATGTCTGATACTCATGGATAATATGAACTCCGTCTGCTGTAGAAATGGCAAATAACAGGGGTAGCGCTATGCAGGTAAAGGTAGTAATTGGGTAGTCATTCATCCACAGCAATATAATAACAGAAATCAGACCGAGTAGATATATTATATTAAATGCAAGAATCTCTTTAACTTTGCGGAAGAAAAGAAAGAGTAGCGCTGTAAGGACGATAACACAAATAAGTGTAAAGAGCATAACGTCCTTTATAACTGCATCGTTAATTGCTGAAACGATTACAGGCTGTCCAGTTGGCCAGAATTCAAAATCACTGAACTCTTGTTTGGATAATATCCGCTGTAAACCTGAACCTATTTCTGACTGATAGCCTGGATCGCCCTTTGGTGTGTCTCCAATCTCACAGAGAATTGCTGCGAACTCTGCGTTCTCGGAGATAAAGGCATTTGCATATAGCGGCTTATCTTGAAGCCTATGCATATAAAGATCTGCATCAAGCTGAGTAGATGGGAACTTATCCCTGATATTGTAAATATTCAAATCGCCATTTCTATTGCCTTCAATTAACTCAATATTGGTAATGGTTTTTACTTTTTTAACATATTCTATTCCTTCGAGTTCTTCTACTAGCTTTTCAGTTATTTTTAGGGAATCCAGATTAAATACCCCCTTCTTAATTCGGTATACAATATATAAAAACTCATCATTGCCGTATTCTTCTTTGAATTTTTGATAAAATTGAAGGGAGGGGTCATTATCCTTAAAATAGACTGTTATGGAATTATCAACCCGTAGTGATAGTGTTAAGTAAGCCCCTCCAATAAAAAAGATGATGCATAAAATGATGAATAGCAATCGATAACTGAGTATCCATTCTACTAATAACGCCAACCTCTCATTAATTCGAGTTATGTAATTATTATTAGTCATAAGCTTATAATATTTGAAATCTATTTACTCCAGTTGACTGACTTTCTAAGCAGCAATTAACATTCGCGTTATTTCTTAGACAATTGAATTTCCATTGGGTAATTCCTTCAAACATGCCAGGAAGGTTTTTACATATGATGCAATGGAGTTCATTGCTGTCGATTATACTGTTGATATGTTAATATTCTTTTTCTAAATTCCAAGAAAAATCAAAATCGTTATAAATATACACTACAGCAATAATTCCAGAATAATTTCTTAATAATTACTTAGAAAAAAATTCAGGAATTGGTAAAAATATTGAGGAATATTAATAATGATTAGGAATAAAATTGAGGGATGGGAGTTGCCTATTAACTAAGCAGAATTAAGTCTTACACTTATTCTCCTTGAGAGAATAAGTGTCAAATTATAATCGGAGGGTTAGATAATATCTTTACAACTCTATTTAACATACGATCCGCCTTTCTCAATATACTGCTTCTATTTCATGAAGAAGTATAAATAATAGTAATTATGATGTCTATCATATCTTTCACTAAATTAGAATTGAATTCGGAATCAATTTATCTTGGATCAATCACAAAATCCTAAATAGCAAACAAGACACTCATCGGCTTATGTTAATGATACTAATTCTTCATATAATTCTTCTGTTTCTTTACTTAAGGGGAAATCTAATTCCTTTAGTATATTATCTTTACACCTTTCATAAGTTTTGTTAAGCATGGTCTTATTCCCTGTCAGGGAATAATAATTCATCAATTGTTGATAGATATGTTCAGCATATTTATCAGCACCTAAATACTTCCTTGCATATTCAATACACTTTGAATAGTCCCACTTTCTCTCAAAGTGTTTCATTAGTTTCATTAGTAGATCAAGGTATTGTCCTTTGAGCATCTCCCTCTGGTCAAAGCACCATTCTGCATAAACATCTTCTTCCAAAAAATCGCTGCGATAAGTTGCTTCAGCTTTTAGATAGTGTGAGATTGACTTTTCAGTATCTTTTTCCTCTTTGGCAAGTTTCAATTCTTGCAAAAATTCATCAACATCTACCCAGCCTTCCTCTCCTAGATAAAGCAGGTACGAATCATCTTCTTTCAATAAATATGAAGATGATATTCCCCTTTTAATTTCTGGCTCCAGTGTTTTTCTTATTGAAGTAAGAGCATTATGGAGGGAATAAATTGTCTTTTTCGGATCTCTCTCTGACCATAAAAGTTCCATCAATACTTCCTTAGATAAATATCCCCTGTTTCGCGCATAAATAAAATACTTAAAGAGCATCTTTGCATTTTTATTCTTCCATCTCTCATTCGGAATTTCAACATCTCCCCGAAATACCCTGAATGTCCCAAGGCAGTAGACTCGAAGGCCCGGAGGAGGTGCTTTCTTAATTTCATCCAATAGAATTGAGGCTGCTTTACTAGTCTGTGGATTTTTATCTTTTTGTAAGAGCCTTAACTCCTCTCGAGCATACAAGCCAATATTATCCAAAATTCTTTGTAAATAGTCCTTCATTTTACTCAGGGCAAAAAGCTCAACAAGGAGAGAGATTATCCAATTTTTTTCGGAAACAACCCAGATGTCATATTGATTCGCTTTGCAAAGCTTGAGAGCTGAGATTAGTATGTTTATGGCATCTTCCCTTTGTCTCTGTTCCCAATAAAATCGGGCATAGGTGAGATATACTCTACTGAGATTTAATTTTGAATTTCTAAGGAGTCTTTTTGCATCTTCCAGTAGGGGTCGAGCCTTTTCCCATTGTCCTTTATCCAGTAAAATATTTGCCAAGCTCCTTTTCAGTAATCCCTCTGTCAGAGGCAATGTCATTCCTTCAACCAGTTCTAAACCAGATATAAGATATTCCTCTGCAACTAGCTGGTTGCCTGATTTAAAAAATGTATTATGAAGTACGTAATAAGCATACACTTGACCCCAGCCATATCCCAGTTCCTGAAACATTCTCAAACTTTCTTTACCATCACTGATCGCCTCTGTTATCCTTCCCAGAGTTGCTGCATTAAGACTTAAATCCAGTAAGAGCCAGGCATATGTGCTATCTCGAATTCCCCTTTCTCTAACTAAGTCTAATCCTTTTTGGGCGTTTTCCAGGCCTTTTAAAAAAAAGCCTAGATAGTAATAAGTCCAGGAGATAAGATGATAACTCATAGCAAGCAAGTGGCAAAATTCGAATTCCAGAGATATCTCTTTTGCCCTTTCTCCAAACTCCAATGCTTTAATACAGTCCCCTGAAAAGACATATCGAAAACCCTGAGTGAAGTAAAGAATTGCGCGAAGCTCCTTGTTTTCTGATCCATCCAATAAGGAAATAGCCTCTTTGTAATATTGATCAGCAACAGTCATTTTTCCCAAATGGGATGTAATAAATATCAGAGTTCCCAGAATATCGATATAAAGGGGTTTATTATCCTTAACCTGATTGTGCAATCTCTTAAGATTCCTTTCTGCTCTTGGAAAATCGCCTGACCGACAATAGCTGGAACCTAAGGCATACATGCACAGACCTGTACCCTCCCTGGAATCATATTTACGAAAGGTTTTATATGCCTTTTGGTAGGTTCGGATTGCCTCTTGCGGTTTGCCGGAAATACTCAGTATCTGGGCCTGAATATACTGAATCCACGGTTCTTTATTCATATAACTCTCTGGTATTTGCTTAAGATATGAACTAATCAGTTGAAAGCGTCCTTCATTGATCAATTTGCTTCCAATATTCTTTAACAGCCTGCATGCCTCTCCTAATTGCTCCGCTGTCAGGTAATGCCTTATTGACTCCTCAACTTCACTCCTTTTTTCCCAGAGTATTGCTGCGTCATTGTGGAGTTTTATAATGTCTTCTCGATGTAGCTCACTCTCTAATTTAGTATTTAGGTATTCCTGAAAAAGATGGTGATAATAATACCATCTTCTTTCATCACTCGAGGAAAATGTGAAAAGATGATTCCTTTCAAGATAGCTTAAGATATCTTTGGAATTATTTATCCCCAAAAGCTGATTACAAAACTCAGCACCAACCCGAGAGAGGATCGAGGTTTTAATCAGAAAGTCCTTTATCACATCCGGCTGTAGATCATATACATTTTCAGCCAGATAGTCTGAAATCATTTGATGAGAACCCTTTAGTTTCAATAAAAGCTCTTCAACTTTATCTGGACTTTTCCATTTTAACGAGTGATAGAAGAGGATAAGGCCAGAGACCCAACCGTCTGTCTTTTGTTGGAGGGTTACAAGGCTTTCATTTGGTAGAGTGATATTAAATAATTGAAAATAGAGATCTTCGATTTCGGGAATGGAAAAAATAAGGTTTTCTTCTCTAATATCGAGGACCTGTCTCTGGGCTCTTAATCGAGATATCGGCAACCCTATATCGGTGCGACTGATAATAATCAGATGAACTAAGGGAGAAAGATGTTCAAGAAGGAATTTCAGTGATTCGTTTATCTCCTGGCTATCTTGTATAAGATGATAATCATCGAGTACAATTATAAGGTCACCTTTGATGAGTTTGTCAATCTCGCTTAAAAAAACAGTAAGAACAGCATCGCGTTCTTGAGTTAAAACTCGGGTCTCTTCTATTCTTTGATGAGTTTCTATCCCAAATTTTGAAAAATATTTCTTTATACCAGCAATTAGGTAACTGATGAATGTTATGAAATCAGAATCGGATTTATCGAGACGATACCATACTGTTTCTAGGTTTAAATACTCACATACCTCTGTAATCAGTGTTGTCTTTCCGAAACCTGCACCTGCAATTACTGTAGTGAGTCTCTTCTTAGTGATGTCAATCAATAAAGGATATATTCTATCTCTTTTTATGATATCCAATGAGCTTGGAATATGGAGCTTTGAGTTTAGGATTTTGATACTTTCACTCATCTCAAAATTTCTTTACAATCTGCGAAAGTAGATTATAATTAAATAGATTGATATTTGTTATGATATGTCAATTTATAATTAGTCATCCCCGACTGACTTTCATAGGGTATTCAGAAATCAAAAAATGCATGAATTCCCTCTGGTAAGTTTAAGATAATAATTCTTTTTTAATTCTTCGTTTTAGTATTTTCCCTTGAGGGTTTCGTAGAATCTGCTTTCGAAAGTGAATGCTTTCAGGTATTTTATATTGTGCGAGTCGCTCTTTGCAGTATGTTTTTATCGATTCTTCTGTAATCTTCGTATCATTTTCGCATACCACAATTGCAGCTACTGTTTCACCCCAATCTAAATTGGGTAGGCCAATCACTGCTACATCTGATATGCCTGGCATCCCATTCAGCACTTCTTCAATTTCAGCAGGATAAATATTTACACCACCTCGAATTATCATATCCTTCTTTCGGTCAACGATGTAATAATATCCGTCTTCATCACGTATTGCAATGTCACCTACTGTTATATGCTTACCACGAAAACAGTCCTGTGTGGCCTGCTCATTCTTATAGTATCCATCAATCAAAAAGGGATTATAGATGTAAAGCTCCCCACGTTTGCCATTTAATACTTTATTGCCATCCTTATCTAATATGACAAGTTCATTGAATGGCATGGCTTTCCCAACACTGTTAGGCCTATCTCGTATTTCTTCAGGTGTTATTATGGTATTAATTCCGGTTTCAGTAGATCCATAAAACTCGTATAACACAGGACCAATCTTGTCAAGGATATCAAATTTTATTTTAGGAGACAGTGTAGCGCCTCCACAAACCAGGGCTCGAAGGCTAGATAGATCTGTTTCCCTGATCTCTTTCTCAGACAACTTGAGTAAGGAATTAAGTATTATGGGTACAACAAAGGCGGAGGTGACTCGGTGTCGTTCAATATTTTTTAGAAATTCCTTTGGCTTAAATCGAGACATGAGGATTAATGTCCCTCCAAGAAGGAAACTAGCTCCAGCAAAACAAAGGGGAGCAGAATGATAAAGTGGACAGGAAGCAAGATGTATTTCATCTGGAGTTAGATTAAATGCTTCTATGTAGGTTTTTAGCATTTCGCCCATGCTCTCAATATTGCTTCGTGATGCGCCTTTTGGTTTGCCTGTAGTGCCTGAAGTGTAGATCATGGTCTCACCTGTTTGCTTTGGAAGAAGACTCAGGTCTACTGTTGGATGATGATCTATGATAGCATTATAGCTTGTAGCACCTTTTAATGATGTATCTCCAATGCAGATAAATCCTTCCTGAAACAGTTCCTTATACCTTACTCGGTGTGTCAATATACGACGAGCAAAATCAGAATGGAATAAAAAGCAGCGAGATTCAGAGTTATTCACAATATATTCAATCTCCGGTGCTTTTGACTTATACCCTACAGGGATAAATCCTACACCGAGAATAATTAAAGCTACATAAATTTCCCAATACTCTGGCAGATTGTATATCATTACAGCTGCTCTGTCACCAGGTCGAAGACCAATGCCGTAAAGGGCTTGAGCTAAAGCATGACTCCGTTCATACAGTTTAGACCAAGTTAAATATTGATCTCTATATATAACAGCAGGTTTATCTGGATGATGGTGAGACCAGTGTTTAATCAAGTCTCCACCTATATCTAAAGAAGGCTGCATATTAGCGAAAATCCTTTGTTACTGTCTGTTAGTAAAAGCGATTGATTATTTAATTTGCATCTATTCATGAATTACTATACTTTCCAATATTAATTTATTCAACTTGACTGATTTTTAAAACATACGGAGGGAAAAGGCAAATAAAAAAGGCAAAACAGCCGATGAAAGATGTATCCACACCAAAATACATTAGGAGTTATTGCCTTTATGTTCAAAATCGTCTGTTTCCCATCCTTGCTGGATAATTTTTTGTTTTTTGAAAACTGAATTTTGTTTTGACCCTTTCGAATATTTTCGAAAATTGGTTCTTCTTATTGCTGTTTCCAGGAAAGAAATATTACATCGCTTCATGGCTATCTCGATAATAAGCAATTCCCTCATTGGACACGATATAACAATTTCATGAATATAGCACGATGGGATACAGAGACAGCATTAGCTCATAAACCATATGATCTATTCGATTCGCTGAAGCTAAATAGAAAAGATGCTATATCTTTAACAATTGATGATTCGAAAAAAGGCAAACGATGTAAAAAGATGGATGCCCTTGGCTGGGTGCACGATCCATTTATCTAAAAATCTATATAGGGCCATGAGTATGTCAAAGCAACCTTACGAGTTAGAGACATCACCATTCCGTACGGCATAAGATTATATATAAAAGATAAAAATTGTGAAGAACTCAATATTATATTTAAAAAAGCTAACAGAGCTTGCGGCTGAACTCATTCAGTCATTTGCGGCACCAAAAGGAATTCCAGTTGTAGTTTTTTGATACTTATTACCTTTGTCCAACAGTGACAAAAGCGTGTCGTGAGAAAGGATTCCATTTCATATCAGCTTTAAATCAAATAGAAATTTTAAAAACAGAGGTAAAAAGCTTGAAGTAGGTCCTTATAACGCATTTTTTTTATAGATCAAAAAAAAGTTAAAAATGAAGCTTTCTAAAGAAAATGGCGCTATGACCTTTCACTATATTGATATAGGTCAAGTCGAAGTAAGTAGATCGTCTGCTGTTCACGTAATTTTTTCCAGAAAAAATTCTGAGCGAAATATATTCGGGTTATAGATTGATCATCCGAGTATGAAAGCGACGGATATAATCAGGTCATATAATACTTGCTGGAATATAGAAGTATTTTTCAAAGATGCTAAACAGCTTTTAGGGTTAGGGCATTATCAGAATCGTCCATATAAGGCTATAGTTACACACCTGTACCCTGTTTGTTTTACATATGTTTTACTGATCCGCATTGCTATTAACGTTACATGTGAAAAAGTAAATAATAAATAAAACGCATACTTCTATAAAAAATATTCAGAATATATTGCGACGCATTGTCTGGAATGAGATAGTACAATATTAAAAGGAGTTACCAATTCAAAATTCAGTTTTCAAAGAGCTATCTCAACTGCTTGTAGCTGCTTGACAAGTCAGTCAAGTTGAATAAAGTATATCCGTTCCATTAGAGTTAGAGTGGAGGAAATACACTATATTTGTATCAAAATCATAAAATCGAATAATCATCAATTAAAATATAATTTCTTATTCATTTTTTCTTTCATAATAAAATAAGGGTGTGTATATTTAATCAGTTGAGGAAGATCGGTTTTAGTATTATTAAGTAATTATAGAGTTTAAATCAGTCCTTCACTTTTTGATAACTCTCAAATCATGAGATAGCCATAATATTTCCATAAGGGAATAAATGTCAGTTTTATTATTGGTGTGTCAGATATTATCTAAACCATTACAATAGAGAGCTAATGAATATATCGTTGCAAGACGGTTAAAATTGACGGGTATGCGCTGGACTCTCCAGCATGCGAATGCAATGGCAGGGCTGCGATGTAAATATTTCGAAGACCATTGGCATAATTTCTGGAATACTATGAATTTAAATGACTATCTCAGGGGGTATGGCAAGATTCATGCTTTAGCGGCGTGAACCTAAAATTTAATTTGCTAACTACTATTGAAATTAAATAATTTTTTCTTTACTTTTTTTTCTAAATTTGTTAGATTGGATGATTTTTTATATAAGAAATAGTATTTATAGGAGAATTAATATGATTATAGTTAAATGTATTCATTGCGGACAGAAGGTTTCAGAATGGGCTGTTGAATGCTCTAATTGTGGTAAGCCAGTTGCAAATCCACATGCACCTACAAAAATGTCTGAACCGGATTGGAATCCAATGCGAGGTGATCAATATAGAAAGAAAAACTCAATGCCATTCATTCTTACTGCTATATTCGCATTAGTAACAATTGCTACAATTATCTATTTGTTAAAGCTGTAGGAGAAATAATAATTGCCAAAGAATTGAAGCACTGATCAAAAATGACGTTAACGAATAAATATTTCGTTTCAATATTCGAAATTTATACTCTAAAAATATGCTCTATTAACTAGAATGTATGGTCTATCATTAACTAAATATGATATGCATATAGCTATTGTATATTATTTCTAAAAGATCACATTATCTTCAACCAGTTTTGAGATATCATCCTTAGACATACCCAATAATTCACCAAAAACATAATCATTATGTTGCCCAAAGAGAGGTCCGCATTGAACATGTACTGGAAGGGTAGATGTCTTCCAGGGAGGAGCAATCACAACTGTTTCTCCAATTAAAGGATGTTCAACCTTGGTAGCGAATTCTCGTTCCTTAAGATGAGGATCTGAAAATAAATCTTGGCTGTTATAGCTTGGTAAGGCCGCTACTTTCGCTTTTTGAAGGATTTCCATAACTTCAAAGGTTTCATAATGTATTGTCCACTCACCAATCAGTTTATCCAATTCTTCCTGGTTATTCCATCTACTGTAGGCATCAGAGAACCTCTCATCGATTGTCCATTCGGGATTCCCAATGGCATTGCAGAGTGATGACCATTCCTCATCAGTCTCTACAGCGATACTTATCCACCTGTCATTCCCTTTACATGGATAACAATTATGTGGAGCCATAATACCATCTTTATTCCCCTCTCTTGTTTGCACCTTGCCATTCATAAAATAGTCCATGAATACTTCCCCAATACAGACGCTCCCTGCTTCAGAGGATGATAGATCAATATACTGCCCCTCACCCGTTTTTTGTCGGTAATTGAGCGCAGCTAGTATAGCGAACACTGAAGCAGTTCCACTTAAGAGATCCATCTCCCCTCCCATCATGCTTGGAGGGTCATCTGGATCGCCTATTATATTAGACAGTCCACCCATAGCTCCAAAACCTGGAGCATAGCCTGAGTAACTTCTCTCAGGCCCCTCTGATCCACGAGCTGATGAAGAGAGATATATGATATTGGGATTTACCTCCCTTGCGACATCATAACCCAATCCGAGCTTATCCATAACACCTGGACGCATATTCTCTGCAACGATATCACTAATCTTCATAATTCTCTTTGCAATTTCAATCGATCTGGAATCCTTTAAATTCAGATTAACACTTAACTTGCTAAGATTCATATCATTAAAGACTGTTGACTTATTTACATCATCATACATTTCACGTGTAATTATAGAAAACATTCTGGAGTGA
Source organism: Spirochaetota bacterium (assembly GCA_034190085.1). Taxonomy (NCBI): domain Bacteria; kingdom Pseudomonadati; phylum Spirochaetota; species Spirochaetota bacterium. Next base: position 25,724 of record JAXHTS010000038.1, on the reverse strand, counting down.
TCCAATCTTGTATTGCTCTCAACCTTTATTACTTCAGCTCCCATAAACGCTAATAACATCGTTGCATATGGGCCTGCCCAAGCAAATGTAAAATCTAACACTCTCACACCTTCCAAGGGTAATTTATCCATTTATATTCTCCTTTGGTTTATTAAATTATTCCAGACTCTGCCAACTTTACCAAGTCATCTTTCGAATAACAGAGATGTTTACAATATATCTCTTCATTATGCTCACCCAAAAGAGGCGCAGGGCGATGTGTAACACATGGGGACTTGGAAAATCTATAAGGAGCTTGAGGATATTTTAACCTTCCTGCTTCCTTATGCTCTATCTCAACAAAAAAGTCCCTGGCCTTCATCTGTTTGGAATTTGCAATATCTTCAGTTGTGCTTATTGTAGCGACTGGGCAACCAAGCGCCTGTCCACCCTGATATATCTCATCTTTAGTATGATTCATTAACCATTTTTTTATATATGGTTCAAACTTGTGATAGTTGTTGGCACGAGAAAAGATATCTTGTAAATCGGGATCCTTTGCCCATTCAGGATCACCCATTAATTTAATAAAAGCCTGCCATTGGTGTTCCTCAGCGGTTGTCAGCATTACATAACCATCCTTACATCTCTGTAGTCCTCCCATTGCGCCTGCGATTGAAGCTAATGAAAAATCACTCAATCCATAGTTTGGATATGTAACTGATGTGACTCTTAGAAGTGCAATTAGAGCTTCCTGTTTTGAAATATCAATATATTGTCCTCCTCCTGTGTTCTCACGGACATATTGTGCGCATAATGTGGCCATCGCAGCGGTTAGACCGCTTGTATAATCTCCAAAATGCCCAGCCCCTTTCATAGGTTGATGATTTTCATCATCAGGTGGCAATGGTTTATATATCATTCCGCTTCCATAATACATATTTATATCATAGGCTTTATAATCCCTATGAGTACCATTTTGTCCGAAAGGAGTGACGGAAGTCATGATCAATGAAGGATTAATTTCTCTTAAACTCTCATAATCTAAACCCATATCCTTCATCTCCTTGGGTGATCTATCCTCTATCAATACATCTGTTTCCTTTACCAACTCCTTTAATATCTTTTTGCCAGTATGAGTCTCTGGATTTAATGTGATACCCAGCTTATTGATGTTGAGGTATAGAAAGAGTCCGCTCTTCTCAGGATGTGGAATGTTGTTCAAGAATGGTCCTCTCCTTCTCGCTTTATCCCCTAGACCAGGCTTTTCGATCTTAATCACCTCTGCTCCCATATCCCCAAGCAGTTTGCTACAATAAGGGCCAGATACAAAATCACAATACTCTAACACCTTTAATCCCTCTAATGCTTGCTTTATCATAGTTTTACCTCCTTTTAGTTCTTTATTTATTTATCCCACAAGAAGCAATAGAAGCTGCGCTTCATGAAGAAAAATCTTATATTATCCCATTGAAGCGCAGTTAACTGAACAATTTTATTTCATCATTCTGTTATTATATTGGTATTCAGTTAAATAGATTAGTTTATGGATTTGGCCCAATCGGGTGTGTATTGGGAAGCTCTGCTGCTATTGCTTCTGCTTCAGAGGAACATACAGGATGTCCCCAACCACTTGCGCTGGTTCCATCGATTATATCATTAACTATATTATCATCCCCGGTAGCGCTTACACCTGCTGGTACATTATCTAGATTTAATAGATGACGCACCTTCCATGCAATATTATGATCTGCGCATGAGCTATCACCACTGACACCAATTGCACCTATAAGCTTTCCTATATTATCATAAAGAGGCAAGCCACCTCCAAATACATTTACCCCTCCAATTTTACGACCTTTCATTGGATCAAGCGTTGTTCCAATAGCAATTGAAGGCCCTCGATAGGCTACCTTAGTAGATACGGGATTACTAAACTGCAAACCAAACAAACTTCCACCTGGTTGAACGGCTGAAAAGAGATTTGCTGTTGATAATGCCAAACCTGGCAGGCTGAAAGCATTGGCTGTATTTGCTTTTTGTGCGGAGATAACACGGCTGCCTGGCCACTGATCTCCCCTGTCTTCGCCTGAAAAGACCACTGCCTTTACAACACCATCCCTGTCTACTATTGTTGCCCACATATTAAAACCAAATCCTCCATTTTTATCCACTACTACTGTTCGAAGTGCTGCCTTTAGTTGAGAATGAGTTGGATAGTTTTCAGCAACAACTGTACTTGCGAAAAGCATCGCAAACAATAGAATTACTATAGCATATTTTACTGTTTTCAAAATAATCTCCTTTAATAATAAATTGTATTAATTCTACATAGATATACATATAATGAAAAACATTCATGTATTTCATTGTAATACCAATGCAGAATATTTTAATTGTGCTACTTATTTAGCAGCACAATTAAAATTAACTTAAACAATAATATATCACCTCCTTTACATATATCCGTCAGGGTGCATGATGTTAAAAACTAATCATTTTTCATTGTAATAATGCATGATTGCTAACATAATTCACTCTTAATATAAAGCAAGCATTATTATAAAGCTCATAATTATTGAATTTGTATCATCTTTCAAGAAATAACAGATAAACTCACCCTGATTTAAATATATATACAATAATCCCATATATGCATCTCATGCTAATATTGAAAATTATTTTTTCGCTAATTTTTTACTTGATTTTCTGACACAACAGTTTATTTATCGCCAATCCTATTAATATATTTGTATATCCTATATCGATGGAGAAAAGAATAATTATAGATATCGATTTAAAATATAATGTTGGATATCTATGAAAGCGATACAAGCATATATCATTTTTAATGATAGAATAAACAATTATAGGTCATGGAATTCACCGGCGAACGTGTAGTACCAGATAAAACTCCACATGAAATATATCGTGAACATATTGATAGATATATCTTTGCGGCAGATTTTGTCAGGAATAAGGATATTTTAGATGTGGCGTGTGGTACTGGTTATGGAGTAGAACACTTAGCTAAGCTTGGTACTAAAATTACCATTGGAGCTGATATCTCAATTGAATCTGTGCTTTATGCTAATGAAAAATTTGGAAGTAAGGAAGGGAAAAGTTTTGTATGCGCTGATGGGATCAGCTTGCCCTTTGCTGATGAAACATTTGATATAGTTATATCCTTCGAAACCCTTGAACATATAAGGCAATATAACAGATTCCTGATTGAATGTAGAAGGGTTCTGCGAGAGGATGGTCTTTTCATCTGTTCAACTCCCAATAAAAGAATATTTTCCCCAAATGAGGCAAAACCACCTAACTCGTTTCACGTAAAGGAGTTTTGGTCTGAAGAGTTTTATAATTTGCTTCAACAGTATTATATGGATATCACACTCTATGGTCAGTGTGATGTAACACTGGCAGATAATCAAGTGGAGCGAGAATATGGAGTGCATAACTTTATAGATAATGAGCAGATTTCGCCAGCATACATCATTGCAGTTGCAAATAATAAGAGTTGTGCCTAATGTCTGAACCGAAAGTATCTATTGTTATTGTAAACTGGAACAACCTCTCAGACACAACTGAATGTCTGGAATCTCTCAAGCAGATAAACTATTCAAACTATAATATTGTTATGGTTGATAATGGATCTGATGGAGATGATGCTAAGTTTCTTAAGGAGCGGTTTAGTGATTACATAAGGCTGATTGCTAATGACAGGAATTATGGCTTTGCCGAAGGGTGCAATATTGGGATAAGGGATGCTATAGACTGTGGAGCGGAATATATAGTATTATTAAACAATGATACAATAGTTGATCCCGACTTTCTTAGTGAGGTTGTTAAGGCTGCTCATAGCGATAGAAGGATTGGAATTGCTGGTGGCAAGATTTACAGTTATGAAATTCCTAAAATGATATGGTTTGCTGGTGGCAAAATAAACTACTGGACTGGCAAAACCCTTCTTAGAGGCAGCGGGAAAATTGACAATGGTCAGTTTGATGAAAGTACTGAAGTCAATTGGATCTGTGGATGTTTTATGTTAATCTCCACCGATTTATTACAAAAGGTGGGCATGTTAGATAAGAGATTATTCTTTGGTTGGGAGGATGTGGATCTTTGCATCAGAGCCTACAAAGAGGGTTTCAAGATCATTTTCGTCCCAGATTCTAAGATTTGGCATAAGACTGCTCCTTCTGACAAAAAAGAAAGGCTTATGGGTTTGCCAATATATTATGCTGCTAGAGGGCAGTTTATCTGCATGGAAAAGCACTTTACTAAACCACAGCTAATTAGTTCAAGCCTTTACTACTTCTTCATGTTTCCAATATCTATATGGAATTACTCCCGAATACTCGGTCACTGGAGAGTGATAATATACATCCTAAGAGGATTTTGGGGTTTTTTAAGGATGAAATTTCGATGATTCTTATTCCCTGATCTTTAAATTCATATCTTATTAGGTATTATTTCGGCTCATTGATTAGTGTGACAATCCTTAAGTTATGATTTTTTCTATTTAAATATAGAATCCGTCATCTTATTATTTATTATTTTTTCAATATCAATAATACTTGCTTAATCTTTAATTACCACTTTTATTCGTTATATAAGGTGACTATCTCCTAGCTCATTATCTAATATTAGGCTAGGAGATGCCACCTAATTTCCATCATTGAATGGGACATTCCCATCAATGATTATTTATCCGTTTATTAGCAATAATCTAACCTTCATCATCTAAAATTTTAAACAATTGAGGTTATACTTTTACGATACTTTTTTTATTTCTGGCAAAGGCATTGGCATTATTTTCTCATCTTCCTCCTTTCCCATTGCAGTTACAACAAGTGTTGCGATATCGACAACGCTAAGATTATTATCAAGGTCGTTCATCTTTACCGCGTCCTCAAGCATTTGTTTGCAAAATATACACGCGGTGGCTATTGTATCGACATTATGATCATATGCTTCGTTTACCCTTTCAATATTTATACGCGACTTAGATCCTATTTCCATATCAAGATCCATCCAGAAATGACCTCCACCTCCACCACAACAGTAACTTTTTTGCTTTGAATTCTTAAATTCTGTTATCTTCAATCCATCAATTGATGATAATACTTTTCTAGGCTCATCATATATATCATTGTATCGTCCCAAATAACAGGGATCGTGATATGAAACTTTGGCATCAATTTCGTTAACAAGATTAATTTTTTTATCACGCAATAAATTATATATAAATGTTGTGTGATGCTCGACATCGAAGTTTGCACCAAACTGCGGATATTCATTTTTGAAATTGTTGTAGCAATGGGGACAGATAACAAGCATTTTATTAAATTTTCTGGAATTGATTAATTCGATCTGTTCCTTAACAATCATCTGGAATGTTGCTTCATCACCTAGAACCCGAGCAGGATCACCACAGCATTTCTCATCTCCACCCAAAACGCCATAGGACATGTTGACAGTTTCGAGTATCCGCCGTAAATCCTGTATAACTTGATGCTTTGTTGAATCAAATGCACAGCAACATCCTATCCATAATAAAACATCCACCTCATCCCCTTCACGCACAATGGGCATATTTTCGGATATCATCCATTGCACCCTGTCATCCTGCGGCCCAAAGGGATTACCCCTCATTTGCAAATCCTTCAGAGCACGAGCTGCATCCGCGGGAAGAGCGCCTTTCATTGCAACTTCTGCTCTTCGTAATTCCATAAACAAATCAATATGTTCAATATAAGCAGGACAATTTTCTTCACATGCACGGCATGTTCTGCAGAGCCAAATATCATTTTCGGTAATTGCAGAGCCGATTAATTCCTTTCCATTACTATCTTTTTCTCTTACTGCTTCCCGCAGGGAACGTATGACTTTTTTGGGGGATAATATTTGATTTGTATTATAGGATGGGCAGAGGCTCTCGCATCTTCCGCATTCGATACATGCGTCTAGGTCAAGCCGCTGCTTCCATGTAAAATCGGATGTTGTTGCGTTGCCGATCTCGAATTCCTCATCATCCCCCATTTGTTCAAATTTTTCTTCGATATCAAATCTTGAAAGGGATCCCTTTGGTTTCAGGGATGAAAAGAAAATGTTTGCAGGAATCAGAAAAGCATGTTTTAATCGCGAATAGGTATAAACAAACATCAAACCTACAGACATCACGAATATCTCTGTAATCCATAATGCCTGGAATATTGACTGTATGTTACTCTTCGGGATTGAGGAAAACATAAAAGATGCTAAATATCCAAATGGTGAATACCAAACAAATTCCCCATGTCCCTCATAATATATTTTCATCCCGCTTAGGAGTATGCTTATAAAAACCATCATTCCCACATATCCAAAAAATAAAATATCAAATTTATTGCCAGTATTTTCGAGATAAGCTGGTTTCAGGATAAATCTTCTTATTAGCATAATGACAAATCCTGAAAGCATAAAAAAACCGGCAATAAATTGGATAGGGGGAATAATCTTACCGATTATTCCTACCTCTGCATTTATGGGTGTATTTGCGCTTATCGCTTCAATAAACTTGGTACCCACGAGCAGAATGAAGGAATATAGAATGAAAACATGAAATATGGTCGCATATTTATTCCCTCTCATTCTTTTTAACAAAAAGATTTCCTCTAATACCAATTTAACTCTTTTAAAAATATTATTAAATCTTGATTTATCTTCCTTGCCTGCAATGTATAGTGATATGTTGTTTTTATACATATTGTAGATAAAAAACACTGCTGTACATATCAAAATTATATACATTGGCGTAGGAATGCGAAGTGTTAGTGAATGATCCATTATAGCCTCCATGTTGATTTATTAACTTGCATTTCCCCTAAGCACCTTTCTTATAGACTTTATTCATGGGTAAATTCAATTCAATTTGTTCGTCCTTCCTTTTATAGTAATAATGTCGCACTTTTTGCGATGTGCAGTCCCACATAGTTAATGCAGATACAATTTTTATTCCAATCTTATAGAGTTCATCAAGACAAGTCACTACCTCTCCATATTTTCTTGAGAAGCACCATACACGTTCAACGATTACTGTATCAATTTCGCCAGCCATCTGTAATATTTTTTTTACTTCAGCTCTGTCAAGAATAGCTTCTGGAATACTGTCATCTTCTTCAAGAATACCAATGAGATTGACATTATTTAATTTTGCATATTGGATTATTTTTTCCTTCTGCTCTTCTTTTGTGATTACTTCACCTGTTGATGTACAAATATCTTTTACATAACCTATTGCCTTCATAGCAGCCTCCTTGTAAAATTTTTGATGAATCAATCATCTGACAATATATATAGCAATCTATATGCCAAATCGTAATTTTTTTTGTAATTTATTTTACTATGGTTGATTTATTTGATTTAAGATATGGTCAGCATTATCAAGGTAGTTTTATATATAAATTTTAATGTTTGAAATAGAGGAATTTGTTAAGAATTTTGATATTATATTGCGTTACATGCAAAATAAGGAGCATTAGTGAGGATTTGTTGGGTGTTATTTCAATAATAATTAGCCTGAAACTGTTTGAAAAGCTACAATTTTATAAAAATAACACCCTTAGGAAATTATTATGAATTCAATTTTACTCAGTATAGATGAAAATGGCATTTATTCTAGGCTTGGGAATGTATAGTGTATTATACAGATGTATAGGTCGATATACACTTGAACACTAATCCAGATAAATATGATGAATTAACGATCTTCAAAACTTGAGTTGAGGATTCAATCTATGTAGGTGTTTATGTGGGAGTAAGAGTAAATCCTTATATCATTCATAATTCTTTTATGATATTGATGGGAGTTCGTATTAATTTCTATACTTCATTCAATTATTCATTAGTAACTGTTTAGGGATTTACTCTTTAACAATATTATGTTTCTTCAACAAGGTGTAGAGATTTGGTCGAAGGATTCCTGTTATTTCAGCAGCTTTTGTTATATTCCATCCTGTTTTATGTAAGGCATTAAGTAAAAATTTTTTTTCTACATTATCAATTATTTCACCTTGAATCTTATTTTTTAATTTTTTTAACTCCTTATATGTCGTAGGCATAGTCAAACCCACATCTCCAATTTTATATACATTTGAAATGTTATTAACTGTTTTCTCCCCCATAATAGATGTAACATCATGTTCGTTGATAATTTGTGTTCCTGACAATATAACAAGCCTTTCAATAATATTCTTCAATTCCCGTATATTTCCTGGCCAACTATAGTTAATGAGAATTTCTAGAGCAGCATCATTGATTCCCTTAATATCCTTATGCATTCTATGAGAAAATTTTTTGATAAAATAATCACATAAAAGAGGAATATCCCCCTTTCTTTCCCTCAGGGATGGGATTAATATTGCAAAGACATCAAGCCGATAATAGAGATCTTCTCTGAACTTTCCCTCTTTTATCAATTCTTCCAGATCTCTGTTCGTTGCGGATATAAATCGAATATTCAGTTTTTTACTCTTCGTATCACCAACCCTTTTAAATTCCCTTTCCTGAAGGATCCTGAGTAATTTTGCCTGAACTTCAAGCGAAATATTGGTGATTTCATCAAGAAAAATTGTGCCTCCATCTGCAATCTCAAAAAGCCCTTCCCTTGAAGTTGCTGCACCGGTAAACGCACCTTTAACATAACCAAATAACTCGCTTTCAACAAGTGATTGAGCAAGGGATGCACAATCGATAACAACAAATTTTTTATCAGACCGTATACTTCTCTTATATATTGCACGGGCAATCAATTCCTTTCCGGTTCCACTTTCACCAAATATTAATACATCTGTATCGGTTGGAGCGACCTTTTCTACAAGTGCAAAAACTCTTTTTATTGCTTCGCTTTCACCAACAATAGTGTCTAACTCGTAACTCTTTTGTAATTCTTCATTTAAGTATTTAACCTCGAGTAATATTTTAATATTTTCGACAGCTCTTTTCACGACTTCACTGAGTTCATCAGGTGTAAATGGTTTTCTAACATAGTCATAAGCACCAAGCTTCATCGATTGCACGGCAGTGTCTATTGTAGCAAAACCAGTTATAACAATTACAATTAATTCAGGATATTTTTCCTTTAATTGTTTTAATACCTCTAATCCATCCATATGAGGTAGTTTCAAATCAAGAAGTACAATATCGCAATGTTCCTTATTTATATGCTGTAATGCATTGATTGGATCGGTAAAAGTTTTTACACAATGCCCATCATCTGTAAGTATCTCTTGACAACTCTCACATATATGTACTTCATCATCAATTACAATAATTTTTGCGACAAACATTAATCATTAACCTCATGGTTCACTAATAATTTTATTATAAATGTGGTCCCCTTACCCTTTTCACTATTAACATCAATAATCCCATCATGCTTTTGAATAATGCCATGTGCAACAGCGAGACCTAATCCAGTTCCCTTATCTTTTGTAGTAAAAAAGGGATTGAAAATTTTTCCCATATTTTCTTCTGAAATTCCATATCCATTATCAATAAATTCAATTACAACATACTTCCTATTTACAGTCAACCTTGTTACAATGGTAAGCCTTCCTCCATCCGGCATAGCCTCTATAGCATTGGTAATAATATTAATAATAACCTCAAGTATTTGATTTGAATCAATAAGTATTTCAGGTAGATCATCGGATACTTTTTTTTGAATATCAATCTTCGAATCATATAGTTGTATATGCAATAATGCTTTTTCAATTAATCCATTAATATTACTTCTTTTTAATTGGGGTTCATTCATTCCTGCAAAGTTCAGAAGGTCTCTAATAATATTTCTACAACGGGTTGTTTCATTTACAATCACCTCAAGCTTCTTTTTTGTGTTTTCATCTGTGGTCTTTTTCAATGAAAGAAGTGAAAATGTTAAAATTGTGGTTAAAGGATTATTTATTTGATGAGCGACACCAGTCGCCAGATTTCCAACAGCAGCTAGTTTTTCAGATTTGATTAAATTCTCCTGTATTTCCTTTAACTCTTCATTTTTCCGTTCTAACTCATTTTTCAAATCAATAATATCATTCCTTCTCTTTCTTAGCTTAGAGGTTATTGATGTTGTCATATAGACAGATAAATACATAGTAGTCGCAAAAACAAAAAATATGCTTATGCAATAATATTTATTTTTATAAAGAGGGGCCTCATTTATTATACCAAGAGAAAAATGAGGAATTATTTCATATGATTCAAGAACAGTGTTTGTAGCAAACAAAATTATAGCGATGCTTGCCTGATAATAGGCCTGTTTAGTTGAAAGGAGAATGCTGGAAATGAGTATATGAAAAATATAATAAAAACTAAATGGATTTTCTACTCCACCTGAAAAATGAATTATTAGAGTAAGAATAAATAGATCAACAATGATCTGAATAGTTGCGAATCGAATAGATGCTTTAACTCCAATGGTATCAATTCTTTTTTTAAAAAAAAGAAGTGAATACAGAGAAAAAACTATATTATAGATAATCATTATAAAAATTATAAAAAAAAGCTTGAAAACTGGTAATTCTATTTTCAATATTTGTGTTGCGAAAAGGATCGTGCATATAGCCCCAAATATTGCTAGCCATCGTAGAAAGATGAACCAGTCTACCCGATCCTTTATTTCCCATTCTTCAAAGGACAATTCGGTATATAGTTTTTCGTTTTTCAAATGAAATCACCTTCATATAAATATCTGCTATATAGATCACTACTCTTATTAAATTACATATATATTGAATCTGAACTGTATCTGAATTGTCAACACCAAAATACCAATTAGGTCTCAGCATTATTTTTTAGCAGTTTGTGTCCCTTCAATTTGATTTATTATCTTAAGATTATATCTAATCCGTTTTGATGAGTATTTCGTTCCCTTCCTGCTCTAATTCTGGTAAATTTTTTATCCTGACTTATATACTTTTACCCAGGTATTTTATGTTATAATCAATGGTTGTAAATTATTGGATATATTATATCTTAGAAGAAAATATATATAAAGCTACTTTCTATAAAATACTAATTTTAGATAATACCTTCAAAGCTCAATGTTCGCATTTTTAATGCTTTAATTGACGGCAGTTCATTGAAAACTGAATTTCGATTTGATAACTTCTATTGGTATTTTATTGTATCATTCCAAATTTTTCAGCATCACTGATAATTTAATTTATAATATATAGTATCTTAGCCATAATGTCTTTATTTTTAAGATTGATTTTTATCATAGATGTCTATTTTTTTCTTTACTTCGGAAGATCCAGTATATATTGGGTTCCGGCTTTGCCGGGGTAGGAACTAACAATTAGGAGATGAATCTGAAAATTTGTCCTTCTGCGAATATAAATTAAAATATTTGATAAATAAATTCTGATATTCATTTAATACTTGCAATTTAGGAAAATTTTTTTATACATATCATTATGAATGAGAAGAAAAGTAATATAATTGAAGCTACGGTCTATCCAGACAGGGCTCTCGTTAGTAGAGAGATAGAAATTCAGGTAACGCCTGATACAAAGGAGATTCTTTTTGATAATCTGCCTTCAGGTATATATCGTAACACAATAAGAATTTCCGGCAAGGGCAATGCCGAGATCCGTATAGAGGGCATTGATATCAGGGATGAATACCTTGAAATCTTAAAGGATGAGGAGATAATCAAGCAGGAAAAGGAGTTGGAGGAGCTTCAGGATAAACTTTCATGGATAAATTCCAGCATTGATTCTTTTAACATGGAGAAGGAGATTATAAAAGGTGTACAGAATCTATCATCCTCGCGCTTTGCCACAGAATTCTATTTTAGGAAGACTGACATGAGTGATATTTCGAACATTTTTAACTTCATCAAATCTAATATTGAAAGAATTGATATGACAATCATGGATTTGGAAGATAAAAAATTTGAGATAGAAAAGGAAATAGCAAGGGCCAAAGCGGAATTGTCCAGAAAGAGCAGCATGAGAAGCAAGGAAGTAGTGAACTGCTATATCTCTCTTGATGTGAAGAAGCCCGGTAAATTCTCTTTTTACCTAACCTATGTTATTGGCAATGCTTCTTGGTCTTCTGTTTATGATGCCAGGCTTAATATTACCGAAAAAGAGATTGAGATATTCTATTATGGCCGTGTCTCTCAATCTACAGGTGAGAATTGGGAGGATGTGAAGCTCTTCCTCTCCACAGCCCGGCCGGAGGTATCAGCAACTTTGCCTGAATTAAAGCCGTGGTTTATCGACTTTGGATATATGGATTATGATGACAGGGTACAAAAGAGCGCTCCCTATGGGGCTGCTGCTCCTGAGCCAATAGGAGAAGAATCGGAGATTATATCAGCATCGCTCAATAAGGGACTTAGCGTTACATTCGGCATTAAGGACAGCCAGAAACTTCCTCCAGATGGCACGGAAAAGAAGGTCTTGATAGCTAAGCAGCGCTTCCCTGTTGAGCTGTATTACCGCGCTTTCCCAGAAATGATAGAATCCGTATTCATTCGCGGCATGTTTGAGAACACAACAGAATATCCCCTGCTGGCAGGATCTGTCAAAGTTTATCATAATCAGGACTATATTGGAGATAGTTTTCTGGAAACTACTGTTCCATCGGAGAAAGCAAAGCTCTCACTTGGATCTGATGATTCAATTAAGGTTAAGCGTGAATTGCTGAAGCATTTTACTCAGCAAAAGGGCGTTATGAAGGGATTAACTCGCACGATTTTTAGATATACTATTACCCTTGAGAACTATAAAGAGGAAGAAGTTAAGGTTGCCATTGAGGAGAGGGTACCAATATCGCAAAACAAGGAATTGAAGGTGCAGCTTACAGAGGTTACGGATAGCATCAATCCTGACTACAAGGGAGTGCTTATCTGGAATGTAGATATTGACTCGCAGGATAAGAAGAAATTGAACCTGGAATATTACGTGGAATATCCTGTAGACAAATCAATTGTGGGTCTTAACATATGAGCATTGAAACCAAAAACATAATAATGCGGGTTTGTGTATATTCAGACAGGGCAATGATAACAAGAGAAGTGAAGCTAAAGAATCTTACAGGAGAGCAGACTTACAGCTTTAGCGACCTCACACCATCCCTGCTCAGAGATTCAATAAGGGTTAAGGGAGCCGGAGAGATGGTGCTCCTTGATAATAATCTCTGCGATATCGCGCTCAGGGACACGAATATTGAAGAGCTTAATAGAATTGAAAATGAGATATACAGGATTGAGAGAGAGTTGGAATTTGTAAGCAGAGAAATTGAGAAGTTAGAGATCCTTATATCCTATTTAAACTGCCTTAATTTTAATGAGGATATCGCTGATCCTAAGGATTTAAATTTTGAAAAGGCCAGTTCTGCAGATTACCAGGAGTTTATTGAATATTACGGGAAAGAATCAAAGGCATTTAGGAATGATAGGCTGGCTCTTGAGGTTAAAAGAAGAGAACTTAAAAAAAAGAGCAAAAACCTCTATTATTATGCGGACAAGCTCAAGGAAGCATCTGGCAGGACATCTGTTGAATGTTGTGTCAGCTTCAGGATGAAGTCATCAGGAGACGCATATATTCGTCTTTCATATGTTGTGCCCAGCGCATCCTGGTCTCCGCTTTACGACGGGCGGCTTATCTATAAAGAGAGACAATTTGAGCTTGTGAGCTACGCGGAGGTTACACAGATGACAGGCGAGGACTGGGATAATGTTGGGCTTGATCTTTCAACAGCAAACCCGAGTTCAGGAGCACATCTGCCTGACCCTGAGCCATGGTATATTAATTTGTATGAATCGCCGCCTCCTATTCAGGTGCCGGCAATGAGATCAGCATCCGTATCAAAGAAGTCAAAGAGACATGAAGATAAATATCCTGAAGAGGAATATGAAGATGAGATAGAGATGATGGAAGACGCAGCAGAGATGTCGGTGGCTGAACCTGATATGAGCAGCGAGGTCGCTGAGGTTACTGATAAGACTTTCGCGGTATCAAAGGTAAAGACATCAGGGTTGAACGTTACCTTTGCCTGCGGTGCTTCTCAGAATATTCCGACCGACGGCACGGCCAGGAAGGTCTTTATCACCATGGAACGCTTTCCAGTTGAATATGAATACATCGTCATGCCTGCAATCCAGGAGGCTGCCTATCTTCGGATCATTATGGAGAACACATGCGATTATCCCCTGCTTTCTGGACCTGTAAAGGTTTTTCGTGATTTTGATTATACAGGAGATTCACAGATTAAGACCATCGTCCCTGGTGAGAAGTTAAAACTCTATATGGGCACTGACGACTGCATCCGTGTAAAAAGGGAACTGGTCAACCAGCTAAAGGGTAAAAAAGGACTAACTGGCAAGGATACAAGCATAGAGTTTACCTATAAGATTACAATAGAATCTTTTAAGGATGAAAAAGAAACCATTAAGCTTTTTGAGCGGATTCCTGTAAGCAAGAATAAAGAGATTGAAGTAAAAGTAACCAAAGGAAACGATTTCCAAGAACCTGATGAATGGGGTATTATAAAAAAGGAGTTTGATATCAAGCCAGGTGAAAAGATGGAATTCATATATTCATTCACTGTCAGGCATCCTGCAGATGAAGAGATCGCGGGATTGTATAGAGTATAGTCGATCTTAACTAATCTGATTTAGAATATTTTCATTATATTTATTGGGTTGAGATTGAAGAGCCTTACGTGCATGGCTGTACAATTACCCCAATCTCATGTAATGCAAAGTACACCCTATAAAAGGTATGGTTAGGACTCTGATGCTGATCGGGATTTGTGTGCTAAATGCCCCTTTAGCATCACTCTGGGTGAGCCTGTATAAAACATCACGCGGTCGATGTTCGTGTCGGATAGAGTTTCGTAAGGCAATAATACTTTATAACTGAAATATAATGTCCATACTTAATCTAGGTAGTTTACCATGAATATGATGTCCAGATTTTATGCGGAGATATTTAGGAGAGTATACGAATTTATATTTTTTATAATGCTGCTAATAATTTTTACTTCGGGTTCATGCAAGTCTGTGTCAACAGAAGATTCATCCCAAAGGAGCATTCCTGATATTATAAATGAGTTTGTGGCTGGCCATAAGGATTACAGAATAGCGATCCCAAAGGTATAACGCGCCTGATCGAATCATTCCATGATTATAATAATGGAGTTTCCTCTCATTCAAAAGAGGCTATAGGAAGGATAGGGATAGTGGCGCTTCCACACTTGATTACGGGGCTAAGGCACGAGCATCATGCTGTGCGCTATGGATGGTCTGAGGCCCTAGGCAATCTTGGCTGGCAGGCGATGAAGGCAGTGCCTATGTTGAAGAAGATAGCTAAGAATGATAAGAATCCATATGTACGCAAGCAGGCAAAGGGAGCGATACAGATGATTACCAATGATTATTAGGGGAGGTCTTATTGCAATAATAGTGAAGTTGTATATTATTCAATTATGAAAGATTTTTTTTATAATTCAACATATCTATCAATCTCTGGTTTTTTACAAGCGTCACAAAAATGAATAATAGGCGATTCCCTATCGCAATCCCTTAAGGATTTAGCGAAAAGTGTAAATTAAAAGTTGCGCGGGCGTTTTAGAATAATGAGAATCCCGTTCTCTCCATAATCCTTGCCGCTGATCTTTTTCCCATTACTATCGAGCAGTAGGAGAATCTGTTTGCTGTTAATCCAAATACCTTCAACAAAACCATAACCCTTTCTTGAGGAGTAGAGTCCCTTAGTTATATTCGAATAATCAAGAGTATCATCAATTTTTTTATTGTAAGGATTCATCTTAATAATCTTTTTGTCCTTTCTATGTATAAGATAGAGATATCTATCATAGAAGCAAATGTCTGAAATATCAAAATCAGATATGCCGGTTTGAAGTGTCATTGATATGTGAGAATGCGTAATTAAGCGCTTCCCATGTCTTTGCAAGAGATAAAGGATAGAGTCATCTCTCTCATTGGCAATTATGAATACTTTTTTCTTTTGATCATATGCAATTCCTTCAAATCCAGCGTTCGCATCATTGGAGAAGGATATGCCCTTATTCTTGTTATATTGATGGATGTCGTGTGTTATATGTTCAACCCTTCCATCTGAATTGATCTTATAGATAAACCTATCTCTTTCATCAATACAATAAAAACTGTTATGTATTGAAACAATACCCTCAAGATCGAGTTTGTGCCACTTCTCGATTGAAATTATATCATTATGATTGATAATTAGATAGGTTTGCGCATTACAGAATCCCTCATTAAAGACGAGTTCATAGATAGCGCTATTTTCTCTGTTATCGCTAACAAAGAAAATTCTACCTTTATTGATAGTAATACCAGATGGCTCAAGGTTATTATTGGAGAAATTGAACCTGATTGGATAAGTAATTCCAATTTCAATAATAAATTGCTTGGATAGGAGTGATGAATGTGGATACAAGAAAAATAATATGAGTAGAGGAATTATTGGGTTATTTTTTTTCAATACCTTTTTTCTCCTGTTATATCAATTTAACAGGAACGGGTATAAATGTAGTGATTAAAATTGCAATACAACCCCATCCGATAATCTTTTCTCCAAGGGATAAACTCATATCATCCTCAATGGGCGGATGACCAATCATCAGGAAAAAGAGGGATATGATTATCCAAAGTATCCAACCCGGCCAGATGAAGCTGAGAATAATAAGACCAAAAAATGTTATCCATCCAAAGAATAGTTGTTTTCTCCCTATTAGCGCATAAAGGATGTGACTTCCATCCAGTTGTCCCATTGGCATCAGGTTCAGACTGGTAACCAAAAAACCAATCCATCCTGCCCATGCATAGGAGGAGAGGTATATGTCGTATCCAGCGGGTATCTCTCCATGGATCATTCTAGTAATAAAGGAGAATAGAATAGAATCACCGAATATGGGAATTAAGCCGTTTCCAACTGCTGGAAGCGGTTTGATATCGGAGAGATATATACCGATTACTGTTGCGGCTATGCTCAAAATAAAGCCGACAATAGGGCCAAGAGCCCCAATATATAGCAATGCCCTCTTTTCCTTAATTGGTGATTTTATCTTTATTACAGCGCCCATTGTGCCAATAATAGAAGGGAAGGGAATGAAGTAGGGTAGTGTTGCTTTCACTCCAAAATGCCTTGCTGCCAAATAATGGCCCATCTCATGGGAAAGAAGGATTAACATTATGGTAATAGAGAAGGGCAGACCTGATACTATGATGTCCCAGATGTTGTTGGCTGACTGAGAACCCGCTATAGTAGTTGTCGCAATAGTAATAATAAAGAGCAAGATGTGAATCGAGAGCGGTGAATTTTTGCTCTCCTTATGTGACGTCTGCCTAGTCCTGCGCGATTCTAGGGCTTCAGGATTCATGTTTAGCAATGATAGATATGCAGAAAAAAATGCTATAATTTTTTTTATCATAATAACTATTTAAAGCACCCAAGTTGGCAACCTGTAATCTTGATCTTGAGTTCGTCAAGAGTCTTACCAACAACTATAGGTTTAATATTCATTTTTTCTGCAATTTCAAAGGCCTCTTTGCAGGTCATCTTACCGTTCTTCGATCGGTTCATGATTGTTTCTGATAATTTATCCATAATTAACCCCATAAAGTATTGTATAATCGTGAATGAGTATAGTTAGAATCTATTGAGAAATACAAATCGGTTCAAAAATGCTTGTCAAGAAATATAAAAATTCTTCTACTTAAAATAATCGTCTTAATTGTCCTTCAATTTAATTAAAACTTAATGAGGGGGTATGGCATAATGAGTTGGTCAATGTCAGCGGTTAGCTACAGGATGGCAGGTACTGGAAGCTGGAAAGATCTGTTTATAGATGAGTCATCCCAACAATTATATTCAGAAATTTATCCACTCGGCGTTCCTATGAGTTGGTTCGACGATCGACTTCGCGGTCTAATAAATTCATGGCAGCAGTCGAATATAGTTAGCTTAGATGATCAGAATATTGTGCCTATTGGACCTATAATTACAAACGATGATATCGGTATCCTCAATTCCTGGTTTCGGGATATATCAGACTCTATGTGTGATGCTATATTGTATAGGATATCTGAATACAAATCTTTGGCATTGAGAATGGCTGGTGATAAATCATCAATAAAGCAGGATGTAGAGAACATAATGACTATTCAAATATGCGCTCAAACGTTAGACTCAGGGGTATTCTCCCTATTGCGAAAGGGATTGATAGGAAGTTATCCATCGCGAGGTTTTGCTGGTAATTTCTTCTTTTGGGGTTATGCCTTTGACACTGGTCCCAGAAGGATTTTCGGCTTCACCACATATAGAAGTTTGGGTGGATTGATGCTTCATGTGATACGTTCGCACGACCTTAATCGTAAAAGGATTAAAGATCTTCTTAATGAGCATAATGCCATGGAAATACTTGAGGAAGTTTTCAATATCATAGAAGCGAGTGGCAATGCAGCAACATGGGAGTATCTGTATTCAAAGATATCAGGGGAAGTGGTAGAATCTCTCATAGATGTTAATATATTGAAGCCCGATGACCCTCCCCGATTTGCAATTCCTAATTTTTGCACATCTAATATTTACATGAAGCATATAATCCAACTCAATCGAGAAGTATCTGAAAAGATATTTAACAATATTGTTAATAGAATTAATGAACTCAAATCTCTCGTAAGTATGTGTTCCTTCTCTCAATGTTTCTGGCCTGACATACTTTGCATGCTCTTTCACCTTGCCTATTCATATGCAGCGGATAAGCTCGTGGAGATGGGTAAGCTTCCTGACTTTCCCAAAAGCGCGGGTGGGGAATGGGGTATCTGGATGTCCTAATGCATGTTAGGGAAATATGATGATTCGTGGCATTATTTCAATTGTCGGTGATTAACTCTATTCATAACCTGCTATCTCCTCCACAAGCGCTGAGAATAGGGTTATTACATCAGCATTGGTCTTTCTCAGTTTAGAACTTAGTTGACCGGCAATTGCTCTTGTGATATTGAGCCCAATCTCAGGATGCTCATTGCCAAATTTGATAAAAGCATCCCTATTTATTACAAGACATTCACAATCAGTATTAGCAGTGACTGTGGCAGACCTTTTGTCATTATCTATAAGGGCAAGTTCTCCAACACATATCCCTTCCATCTCTGAATTCAGAGTTGTTACTGTGTATTCTTCATTCTGAAGGGTTCTCTTAACAATGTCGATCTCTCCTCTATAAATAATAAATAATTCATCGCCATAGTCAGACTCTTTTATAATAATGGTGCCCTTTTTAAACCTTCTCCTAGTGCACAATTTGGCGATCATATTTATTACTTCATCATCTTCAGAGTATATCCTGAAAAAGGATACTTCTTTAAGTTTATTTATTATGCTGTTTTCTATAATTCCTTTAGGTTGTGACATCTTGAGTTACATCCGAACTATATTTCTTATAGCTTTTATCTCTACCATCAATAATAATAGCCTTAGAGTATTTTTTAATTAGATAATCAGCCTGAGGATTTATCACAGGCAAATTTGGCAAGAGAGACTTTACCATTTTCAGATTATCAACGAGTTTTGAAATATCGGGTGTTTTCTGGGCTTCCTGTAGCGCTTCCCTCTTTCTCATGAAGAAATTACCTGTATTTTCAAGAATTCCAATTAGTATTGATCTATCCTTCCCAATATAATAATTGAAGAGATCGCTGAATGATTTACCTATGAAGTCCTTAGGAATATCTATTGTGTTAATTGTAACCTCTGCATTTACATTAAGAAGTTCGCTGATTACATGAGAGATGCCGCTACCGGCTGAGGCATTGGCTATAAGAGATTTATTATAATCACTCGAAAGAATAACCTCGTCACAGTTTGAGAAGCGTAGATATCTTTCAAACTTGGAATCTATCAACTCAGCGCATGTATATATTGATTTAGATATAGATTTAATAGTAATTATGGCCATAACAGTCCTTGAGTCTACCTCCTGAATCGATCCCTGAATCAGTCTGTCTGCTAGAACAAGCACACTCCTTGCTTTCTTCAAATTAGCTCGTTCTAGAATCCTTTCATCAATATAATCACCATATATGAAATTTATGTATTTTAGTTCTCTATCCATTTTAAGATTTTCAATGAGTTCTGGTTCAGCAGTATTTATTAAGACAATATCAGTTGCTAAGTAGGATTTATTCTTCTCCATTATATCCTTGAGAAAGGAACCCATGTCCCTCTTCCAACCACAGATGATAAAATGATTTTTTAGCTTTAATTCATTCAATCCTTTACCTTCCTTTGTCTGTTTTTCGACTAGTACGGATGCTATGTTACCTGTTATAACCCCGACTAGGGCAACGCCAAAAAACATCAAGAGTATGCCAACAATCCTGCCAATAGTGGACTTTGGAAAGTAGTCTCCATATCCAACAGTAGTGGATGTAACCAGAGCCCACCAGATTGAATCAGGAATTGTTCGTATATTACTAGATTTATCATCATCCTCTATTCTTTGCCCATCTTCGACTATATATGTAATATATTCCTTTTCTATATAATATATGGCCACAGAAAAGGTTAGAAGAATAATAAAACCTATATAAATAAGTTTAAATACAAAATTTCCTCTTATGATATGTATGAACTGACGTATTGTTCTATACTCAATTAGGTTTATAATTCTATTAAATATTTTCGATATCATAAAAAATATAGATGTTTTGCATAACCATGAATATACATTTGTTATCACAAATATCGGTGAGATTCGGGGAATCCTGTATAATAAAATAAAGGAGCAAACTTACAATTTATGATAGGTTGATTTATGGCCGGTCGCTATTGGATCAATTCATTCCTTATGATTGCTTCAATATAAACGTAAAGTGATCATGAATGGGTGGATATGTTGATTAAAATAGTTTGGGAGGGTGTTAGATGAAATATCATAGTAAAAAAGATATCACTCCAACGATAAGGGATCATTCAACAGATGCATATTCCTTTCCAAAACCTTTCGTACCCTTCCTCGATAATTTTTATTATCTTCAGGTGTTTCCTTATATATCTTTTGGGCTATTTTTGAGATGTTTTTATTAAAATTTTTATAGCTTTCCAGAACTGCCATATCCTCATATTCTCGTAGCATGTTCGGCACATTTCCATTATAATAATCAACTAAATCCTTTAGCAGATGATCAACATTAATCCTATCCTTTTTATATTTCATGAAACCGCTTTTCACAATGTCAACGGATATTACATTATTATTGTTCCTCCTTGCTATTATCTCAAGTTTCGTTAAGATGTTTCTAAGCTCCCTAATATTTCCAGGCCAATCATATTTTTTTAAAAGCTGGAGGGCGTATTTTTCTATTTCTATTAAGCTGTTTTGTTTTAAGGATACAAAATGTCTAATTAAAAGATCAATATCCATTTCACCGCGCTCCCTTAATGGCGGCAATTCTATCTGAAATACATTTATTCGATACAATAGATCCTGACGAAATTTCCCCTCTTCAGCCAATTTAAAGAGATCAACATTAGTAGCGCATATCAATCTGAAGTCCACCTCTCTCTCTTTATTGCTTCCCAGAGGATATATCTTTTTTTCCTCCAGAACCTTTAACAGCTTCGCCTGCTGCTCCAGAGAGATGTTCTCAACTTCATCTAAAAATAGTGTGCCCTTGTCTGCTAATTCAATCTTTCCTTTTCGCTGATCTACTGCTCCTGTAAATGCCCCCTTAACATATCCAAAGAGTTCACTCTCAAAAATAGATTCCGGTATGGAACCACAATCAACCTCAACAAAGGGGGAATCCCTGCGTGAACTTGCCACATGGATTGCTGATGATACAACCTCTTTACCTGTTCCTGTTTTTCCATATATTAGAACAGGCACTTCCTCATCCGCAACCTCAATTATCTCTTCTCGAATATCCCTTATGGACCTGCATTCTCCAATGATATCAATAACCCTGTATCTAAATGACTTTTTATGAATATTGTTATCCTTTATATTCTTTTGAATTAGCTCTTCAATCACATTGGCAATCATCTCTAGGGTATCAAAAATCTTTATGGATTTTTCCAAAAAGTTATAAGCGCCGAGTTTAAGACATTCTATTGCTGTTGACATCTCCCCCCATCCGGTGAGCATTATTACAGGAACATCTTCATCATTGGACATCAATTCTTTTAGAAGTTTAATACCAGCAAGTTCATCGTTATTCATCTCATCTCGAATATCTAAAAAGATGCAATCATATTTATTGCTATCAATTATATCCCTTGCTAAATTAAAATCATTCGATACGTCTATCCTGTATCTCTTTCCAAAATGGAACTTTATTGCATCAGTAAATTCAATGTTATCATCAATAAATAAGATGTTAAAATCAACCCTTGAGCTTTGATCTCTTTCACCCTCTTTGCTCCTCGCATCTATTGCCTTCTCTATTAAGCTATTTATTTTGGTATCATCAATTTCTGTTTTATCAACACAATCCAGCGCGCCGAGTCTAAAACAATCAACTGCTTGAGTGATATCCTCTTTTGTCCCGGTCATAATTACTGGAATTTCAATTGCAGAGGCCTTAATGATCTTAAGTAATTCAATACCCGTATTGTTATTATTACTATCCCTTATGGAAGCTATTATTATATCAATGCCATTTCGTAATATATTTTCCTTTGTCAATACTAAAGAATCAGCAATAATTACTTCATGTTTTTCTCTAATGTAATCAGATAGCATACAGGCAAATTCATTTCTATCATCAAATATCAATATATTCATACAAAATCCCCATCTGTAGGTAAGGTTATAGCAAATTTTGTAAATTTACCTACTTTACTATCTACCTCAATTGTTCCCTTATGGCAATCCTCAATTATCCATCGTGTTATAAATAACCCAAGACCAACTCCTTTATCGCTCCCATTATCCTTATGGCTATAGAACATATCATAAATTTTCTTTCTTGCTTCTTCTGGTATTCCAGGGCCGTTATCTTCAATGGTTAATAATAAATCCTCCCCAGAAAATGATGCATTAATAATTATCTTCTTATCATTTTTATTTTCCCCTATAGTGTTAAGGGCATGGACAGCATTATTTAATAAATTTTCCAAGGCTATTTGAATCTGCTCAGAATTTATTTTTATCTCCCTTGTGCTGTCGAGATCAAGGTTGGTCTCCAGTGTAATATTATTATCAATGAATATTTCTTTAAAATCATTCAATATATCTTCAAGAATATATTTGATCTTATTATAGATTTTATCGCTCCGTTTCCCAAAGTTCCTTTTGATCTCTTCCTTCATTATCTCAAATCTCTCAAGGCTCCCCTCACATTTTGCAATGGTTTCCCTTGCAAAGTCTAAATCATCTTTATCCATCAATACATTGTTTACCTCAATCTCTTCTATCAATCTACTGCCCACCATTATCATCTTTGCAAATGGCCATAATTCATGAAATATTTTATGTCCGAAATTTGAAACCAGAATTGATGAATCCTCTAATGTTTGCTTTAGTATCCTATTGGCCTCTATCAATCTGTCTCTTAGAATTTTCAGTTCTATCTGAGAATCGACCCTGGCTAAAAGCTCCTTAGGATTAAAGGGTTTAACAATATAATCATTGGCGCCCTTCTTAATACCCTTAACTTTCATTGGTATATCAGCCTTGGCTGTAAGGAGAATTATTGGCAGACCCTCTAATCTGGATATGGATCTTATAGCCTCTGTTAATTCATAACCATCCATCTCAGGCATCATAATATCCGCTATAACCAGATCAGGTTTAAGATCTCCCTTGGAGAGCTTTTGTAATGCTTCCTTTCCGTTTATGGCGCTGAAAACGTTATATTCACGGTTAAGTAGAGTATGCAAAAATTTCAGCATATCTAGGCTGTCATCAACAATTAAAATTGTTCTCTTTTTTTTCGGTTGATATGCTTTGTCATCTTTTATAAGAGAGGGTGATCCCATCACATCACCCCTGTCCTCCCACAGATAGGGATTTATCTCACCAATTATATTGTGGTTATTGTTGGAAATAAATGAGCCATTCCCATCAGAGGAATCATTATGGTCTATGTCTGGGGAATTCAATATAGGCATGGAAATGGTAAAGACTGAGCCCTTACCGAGTTCACTCTCCACTTCAATTGTGCCTTTGTGTAGTTCTATGATCTCCTTTGCAAATGATAGACCTATTCCAGTGCCGCTATATTGACGAGAGAGAGAGGAATCAACCTGACTGAATCGTTCGAAGATTGTATTGAGTTTATCCCTCGGTATCCCAATCCCAGTATCTTTTATAGAGATGTTAAACTTATCTTTATTTCCATCTAATTGCACATCTATGAGGCCGCCGGCTGGTGTGAATTTTAAGGCGTTTGAGATTAGATTAAAAACAGCTTTCTCAAATAGATTTTGATCTACCCATGTAATTACACCATCAGTATTATCTACAAATTTTATTGTAAGACCTATATTCTCTGCTGTTGAGATAACGCTTGAGCTATAGTGCCTAATAAGTTTTGAAATATCTGACTTCCTTCTCTTCAGTGACATCTTGCCAGCTTCGATCTTTGAGAAATCAAGCAGATTATTGATAAGTTTGAGTAACCTGATCCCATTTTCATATACTGAGTTAAGGATATCATCGTCATTTTTTAG
This sequence comes from Spirochaetota bacterium, assembly GCA_034190085.1. Classification (NCBI taxonomy): domain Bacteria; kingdom Pseudomonadati; phylum Spirochaetota; species Spirochaetota bacterium. The sequence continues at coordinate 1,020 of JAXHTS010000038.1, read as the reverse complement.
ATTATTCCCATAATCACCCTGTATGATCGCTTCTATGGGTGATAGAATAAGGGTAAGCGGTGTTCTTAGTTCATGAGAAATATTAGCAAAAAAATTTGTCTTTGCGATATCAAGATCCTTCAGCTTTTTATTAGCCTCAGCCAGTTCTGATGTTCTCTCGGCTACCTTTTTTTCCAGATTCGCATATAGCGAAGCATTCTCAAGGGCAATAGCAGCCTGATTTGCAAAAGCCTCAAATAGTTCAATATCATCCTGATCATCAAAGTATTCTTTTTTTATAGGATTTATAGCCTGGATTACACCCAACAATTTATCCTTGTATAAGAGTGGCGCGCATAGAATTGATTTTGAGATGTAGCCAGTCTGTTTATCATAGGAGGGGTCAAATCTTTCGTCATTATAGACATCGTTAATATAGATAATCTTTTTATTCTTAGCTACCCAACCTGCAATCCCTTGCCCGATCTTCACCCTGCTCTTCTCTTGTAATTCCCGTCCTGCCTTAGCAAGCACAACCTTGAAGACAAGATCGCCGGTTTCTTCTTCATATAAAAAGAGGGTGCTCGTATCAGTCTCCATAATCTCTTTGATCATCTCCATTATTGTAATAAGGAGATTGTTAATATCGAGGGTAGAGTTTATTATATTAGTAATCTCAACGAGCCTTCTCATATTGTTGAGCTTATTTGATGTACCTATTTTGTCAGATAGATTAGTATTTTTCTTTTCCATAGGATAAATTTGTTAATATTTAATTCAAGATGTCAAGTTTGTCTTATAAATTTAATGTAATTATTGTATCTCTTAAATTGGTAGCAGGTAATTGCCTCCAGTTTCTGGGATTACGGCATTTCCCTCGCCCATTATTGAGAAGTATGCACTAAATTTCACTAGTAAAGAAACCGCAGCTGGAAAATCCAGCTGCGGTTTAACGATGGTGGTTTTATATGATCGATCGATTATCTGACAACATACTCTTCGAGTGTAGGTATTTCAGAACCAGAAACAACTACTCTTAGC
>JAXHTS010000037.1 GCA_034190085.1 Spirochaetota bacterium | reverse complement strand
TCTGATTTAACATCTGAGATAATTGGATGTGCGATGAGAGTTCATTCTGCTTTAGGGAATGGTTTTCAAGAAGTTATTTATCAGAGAGCATTGGCTATTGAAATGGAAGATTCTGGTTTATACTTTAATCGAGAATATGAGATGCCAATATTCTATAAAAATCAGCAAATCGGCACACGAAGGGTTGATTTTTTAATTGAAACAATTATAAGTGTCGAATTAAAGGCGCTTTATAAACTATAAGATGTTCATTTAGCGCAAGGTCTTAATTATCTTGAGGCATACGATTTAGAGGTAGGGTTATCAATTAACTTTGTATCTAAAAGTTTGGAATTTAAACGTTTATTAAATAAGAAGTTCAACCAAAAAGATCAAGGCAATCATTTAATCAAGTAAAATCAGTGGTTCAGACGATTGGCAAAGAAACTGCTGTAAGAGAGGGCATACCTCCCTTTGTAATAGCTAAAAACAGCCATTTGAGCGAGATTGTCAGAAAAGAGATAAAGATCCTTGAAGCGCTTAAAGAGATTTAACCAGCTGAATCCGCTCTGCCATTGGCTTTGCCAATTTAACAGGATTTTAGCAGGCGATTCATGTGCCGCAATCTGAATTTTCACAATAGGCCAGAAATACGCAAATGCTCCATTAATTTGGGTTCATCCTTTGCAAACTCCCTTAAAGTGTCCACTAAGACTTTCTCACGGTGGGTCAATTCATCTATCCTTGTGTGAACCGGTGCAAGGGTTGTTCGCCTGTCCCAGAATACTAAGCCCCCAACAAAGATCATTACACCCAGGAAACCACCAATCATTGTAGCCCATATCAGATCGATCCGATCATTTACTTTGCCCATCTCAGTTGTAAGCCGCTCATTGAGCTTATCAATACGCTCAAGGATAAGCTGGTCCGCTGGAGAGAGACGGATGGTTTCTCTGGAACGATCGTTAGCATATCCCCACGCAGTTAGGGCCAGAGACCAATATATTGCAAGAAATAATAAAAATACCTTATGCATAACTTACTCTCCCCTATGCGCTATCACAAAACATCTGGCTTTTGGGGGATCCCTCTTCTCAGTAACCTCAATCAGCATATCTTTCTGTACCTGAATCGCATCATAAATCTATTTCATGATTTTTTATGTGTCAATAAAAAAACGAGCATGAACCCCCAAGTCTATTAATGAATGATACTTTGTGCTTGATAAATTGTAAATTGTTACAATCATTCTAATATACCAACTGATTTAGTAAGGAGATCAGCTATTTGACGACTGTTATTCATACACATTCACCCTGGCAATAATAGTTAAAGTCTTTTGTTTTGCTTCACTGTTACCAGCACAGGAGAATCACTTTCAGACACTCATTTTGCCTATTATGAAATGTGAACATATCCAATAGAAATAAAAAATTGCTGGCTGGAATTTTTATGAAAATATAGATTCAAAATTACCTTAACGCAGCATTTTAGGAAGAGTTAATCATTTGATTCTGTTTTACTTGCTTTATTGGAACAGTCATTTGATCATTTTTTTTGGGGGGGATAATGAGGTGGTTTGTAAATAGTTCGTCCATGGACTACTTTAATGGGTGTACAATCACTGCCTTCACTCTTTCAATAAACACTATGATTGTGAAGCGCTCATAGCATTCATCATGAATAATTGATATGCAGTCAGTGTAAAATTTGCTTATTATCCCGATTTCTATTTAGGAAAGAAGTTATGATTCTAGTGACTTCAGGTCTTGCCCTGTTTAATTAAATAATTGGATTATTTCCCCCCACCGCATTTGTTGCAGATACCGGTGAAACTAATATTATACCCTACAACATTATAATTTGGGATAGCTAAGTCAAAATCAACATGATCCTCTAAATTGTGATCAATCCATACGTCTTGCATATGACCGCATTTCTCACATAATATATGATAGTGTTTATCTGTATTTCCGTCATAGCGAGCAGGCATACCAGGCACATCAATCCGTGCAATCCTACCCATTTGATGTAATTGATCAAGATTTCTATAGACTGTGGCAAGACTAATATTAGGGAAATCATTCCTTGCACGTTCATACAGATCATCAACCGTTGGATGATAATTATTTTTAGCAAGGAGAGCGGCTATCCCATCTCTATGTTTTGAATTCTTATGCATTAGTAGATATCTGAATTATTAAACAATCTATATCGAAATTCCTATACGAGAAATCACAATAGAAAGATGTTGCTGAAATCTCATAGATAGTATTAATACCTTCACTGTAGGGGCTGTTCTTGTTAGTTTTTTCATGCTAATTATATTAATACTATTTGATAAACACAGTAAAATAATAAAATCCATAATCAATGCTGTCAACTTGTTTTAGAATTATTTTTATTTGAGATTAAAGCGGGGAAAAAGATCGGTTACTTGTTATTTATGATAGATATCATCCACTTGTTGATAGGTTGCCTGAAATCAGATAAGTTCCTGTGCCGATGTGCCGAATAGGGTATGATTTTTTTAAAACACAACAGGACGGCACATGCCATCCTGTTGTTGAATATACACAATAGAAAACAAAAAGAGATTCATATTACTGCAAATCCATACAAACTGCTAGAATTGAACATGTATAACATCCCTCGATGCTCTCTTGTAGAATTAAAATTTTTTTATTCATTAACTGGCTTTCTTCTCATCATCTATAACCTCATAGTCGGCCTCATAAACTTTGTCATTATCCTGTTGTTGGTTAGAGGGTGTCCCATCTTCAGATTTTGGCCATGAATTAGCATTAGAGTTCGCATCCGAATAATCTCCAGAAGCCTGAGCATTAACAGAATTTTGTGATTGAGCGGCAAATTCTCGAAGCGCTCCCTCTAACCCATCTTTGGCCTCTCTTATAGCATTTATGTCATCCGTGCTTAGCGCATTCTTTAGGCCAGCTATTTTGTTCTCTATACCGCTTTTAACTGAAATATCCATGTTGTTATTATCATTGATCATTTTCTCAGCCGAGTAGATAAAGCTATCAGCCTCATTCTTCGCTTCAGCAACCTCTCTTGCTGTTTTGTCCTCTTTCGAATGGGTTTCAGCATCATGGATCATCCTGTTGATTTCATCCTTGTTGAGCCCGCTGGAGGATTCTATTCGAATCTTCTGCTCCTTGCCTGTGCCAAGGTCCTTGGCAGACACATGCACAATCCCATTTGCATCAATGTCAAATGATACCTCTATCTGAGGCATGCCCCTAGGGGCTGGATTGATCCCAACCAATTCGAACCTGCCGAGGGTTCTGTTATGCACTGCCATATCTCTCTCTCCCTGAAGCACATGTATTGAAACAGCTGGCTGGTTGTCAGCTGCTGTGCTGAATATCTCGCTTTTGGTAACAGGTATGGTTGTATTCCTCTCAATAAGCTTTGTCATAACTCCTCCGAGTGTTTCAACACCAAGAGAGAGTGGGGTGACATCAAGAAGTAATACATCATCAACATCACCTGCTAAAACACCGCCCTGTATTGCGGCCCCAAGCGCAACTACCTCATCGGGATTTACACCCTTACTCGGTTCTCTGCCAAAAATATTTTTAACGAGTTCCTGTACGATCGGAATTCGTGTTGATCCACCCACAAGCAGAACCTCATCAATATCACTTGCTGAAAGTCCGGAATCAGAAAGCGCCCTTATGCAGGGGTCTTTTGTCCTCTGTACAAGGTCTTCAATAAGCTGCTCCAATTTTGCTCGTGTAAGCTGCAATAGCATATGTTTCGGGCCGCTCTGGTCAGCAGTAAGGAATGGGATGTTCACCTCTGTTTGTAATTTACTTGAAAGCTCTATTTTAGCCTTTTCCGCAGATTCTTTCAAGCGTTGCAACGCCATCTTATCATTGGAAAGATCAATACCTGATTCTTTTTTGAATTCAGATATAAACCATTCTATGATTTTTTTATCAAAATCATCTCCACCAAGATGTGTATTGCCATTTGTTGATTTCACTTCAAAAACACCATCACCGAGTTCCAGGATTGAAATATCGAATGTGCCGCCGCCTAAATCATAAACAGCAATTTTTAGATTCTGTTTATTTTTATCAAGCCCATAAGCCAGAGCTGCTGCAGTTGGTTCGTTTATTATCCTTTCTACTTCAAGACCGGCTATCTTTCCGGCATCCTTTGTGGCCTGCCTCTGCTCATCATTGAAATAGGCAGGAACTGTTATTACAGCCCTTGTCACTTTTTCACCTAGATAATCCTCTGCTGTCTGTTTCATCTTTTGCAAAATCCTTGCTGATATTTCCTGAGGAGCATATTCCCCCTGTGATGTCTTAATCTTTACGCCCCCCTTTCCGTCATTGATGATATTATACTGAACCATATCCCTTTCTTCATTGATTTCAGAATAATTTCGTCCAATAAATCTTTTTATTGAACGAATAGTGTTTTCAGGATTTGTAATTATTTGATTCTTTGCTACCTGCCCAACCAGTCTCTCGCCTTTATCAGTATATGCAACAATAGAGGGTGTTGTTCTCTGGCCTTCAGAATTCTGGATAACAGTTGCCTCCCTTTCGCTCATGACTGATACACATGAATTTGTAGTGCCTAAATCTATTCCAATTATCTTGCTCATCTCTTACCTCCATCTAATAATGAAAATTTACTAAAAACATCATTATCGCTATGATTTATAATATTAATGAAATTGTAGTCTTGCTCCCCTTGTTTTACATAGAAGGGCCATCATTTTAACGATGAGTGCCATATTGCCTTTCGATTGCACCAGGTTCAGCACCTCATCTTTTAATTAGCCTTCATTATAAACTTGGACCTAAATCAAACTCCTGAATATTTATCCTTTCATCGTTTAGATAAATCAGGCCTTAGTTTGTTAGCACTCACCAAAAGCGAGTGCTAACAAACTGTTATTAAAGTAACACCTTTCTAATTATTTGTCAATACCTGAAACCAAAATATTTTAATAAAATGACAATTTTTTTATTATTAGGGTCTTAATTACATCGAAATTGAAGAAATTATTGTTTGGCTAGGTCTTTTGTGTCAAAATCATCATTCATAATTGATTAATACCAGGTTTTGATTTAACATTTTCTGTTTTCCATTATTTTCATGAAGCTGATTAAGGGGGAATTTTGATATAATTTTTATATCGATGCTCATGTAACCAAACTGATGTCTAGGTGTCGCATAAAACTGAATCCGAATTATAATGATAAATTCTCTCCTGGATCTTGGATATGCAATTAGGATGCTTCCAATAATTGGATTGTCAATTTTTGGGTTGCATTCTGTTTTTGATCAATCTATTGTAGCGATATTAATTTCAATTATGAGGTTAAAAATGAATAATTTCTGGGAAGTTATGAACATCAAAAAGACCGGTATTGACATAATTCAGATTAATCTAGGCAATAGATGTAATCTATCATGTAATCACTGCCATATCGGCGCCTCGCCAAGGGGCGAGAAGAATATGGAAAGAAAAACAGCTGAAAAGATCATACTCAAACTCAAGAAATTAGATGTTAAACAGGTTGACTTAACGGGTGGCGAACCTGTGATGAATCCTAATTTACAGTATTTTATTAAGGAGTTATCTGATAAAAAAAATATTAGTGTCAGGACAAACCTTGTTTCGCTTAATATACCAGACTACAGCAATATGTTGACCCTCTTCAAGGAGCACAATGTGACAATTATTGGCTCCCTTCCATCAGTTTTTGAGAAGACCACTGATTCTCAAAGGGGTAAGAATGTTTTTAAGAAGAGCATTCAAATCCTTAAAAAATTGAATAATCAAGGATATGGAAATGGTTTCAAACTTGATCTTGTATATAATCCTGTAGGAGATTATCTCCCACCAGACAGCAAAACCCTGGAGGCAGATTACCGTGAATTATTAAAGGAAGTTCAGGGAATCAAATTTAATGAGCTCATTGCTATGGTAAATGTTCCGATTAATAAATTCCGTAAGTTTCTTGAAAAGGAGGGCACTCGTACCCATTATGAAGAGAACCTCCTCTCAAATTATAATCATGCAACCCTTGATAAGATTATGTGTCGCAACCTACTCTCTGTTGACTATGAGGGGTATATTTATGACTGCGACTTCAATCTGGCTTGCGGCAAAAGGATAAAAGGATTTGAAAGAGCGAAATTCTGGGACATAGACTTTACTAACTTTATACCCGAAATATCCTTTGATAATTATTGTTATGCGTGCACAGTTAATACTGGAAGCAGTTGTCATGGCGCTCTGTTAAAGGACGATGATGTAAAAGAAAAGGTGCAGAGATATTATGGCGAGACGCTTAATTCTTCTAGTGACCTGCAGACAAACGCATGCTGTACAACCGAATCAATCCCTCAGTATGTTAAGGATAGTCTTAAGTATATAAATGACGAAATAATGATGAAGTACTATGGATGTGGCTCACCAATTCCACTTGCCCTTGAAGGCCTGAAGGCTCTGGACCTGGGATGCGGCACTGGAAGAGATACTTATCTACTCTCCCGCCTTGTTGGTGAAAAGGGTTTTGTATACGGATTTGATATGACAAATAATCAGCTTAAAGTGGCGAAAAAGCATTTAAATGATCAAATGAATATCTTTGGTTATAAAAAAAAGAATGTCAGTTTTATTATGGATTATATTGAGAACCTGGAGGATCACTTTAAAGAAGAGTCACTTGATTTGGTGATCTCCAATTGTGTTATAAACCTTACCGAGAACAAAGAGAATGTTATTAAACAGGTATATAAGGCTCTAAGGAACACTGGAGAATTCTATTTCTCCGATGTATACGCAGACAGACGCGTTCCGAAACATATTATAGAAAACGAAATTCTTTATGGTGAATGCCTTGGTGGAGCCCTTTATTATAATGATTTTGAACGCATAGCAAGAGCCTCGGGATTTACGGACACACGAATTATGAGTAAAACAAAGATTACTATTCAAAATCCTGAAATAGAAGAGCTTGTTGAGAATATCAATTTTTATTCCATTACATATAGATTATGGAAACTTGAGGGTCTTGAAGATGCCTGCGAGGACTATGGTCATATTGCAATCTACAAGGGCGGCATCCCATATTCTCCTTATAGACTAGAGCTAGACTGTGAGCATATATTTTATAAGAATAAGCCTGAACGTGTATGCGGTAATACAGCAAAGATGCTTCAGGAGTCCAGATTCGCTAAATACTTTGAAATCATAGGTGATTTTAAAGAGCATTTCGGTGCTTTTGAAGAATGTGGGAACACAACCTCCAGCAAGGATGAAGTAAATGATCTTCCAGGAGAATGCTGCCCATGAAAAGACATACAAAGTGCGTAGACATTCTTGCCATTAGTATTATATGATTTAACAAGGGAGTAATTTATGAGATCAAATGTACCAAGTGTAGGACAGAAAGCGCCGGACTTTAATGCGCTGACTTCTGAAGGGAAATTTTTTCAACTTTGGGAGGCGGTAAAATCCAGCAGTAATAATATGCTTGTTTTTTACAGAGGCAACTGGTGACCATTCTGCATCAGCCAGTTGGTTGAGTTTAAAAAATATTACCATGAATTTCAGAAATATAATACTCAAATTTATGCCCTGTCTGTTGATCCACCGGAAAAATCCAGAGCATTAAAGAAGGATATGGAATTGCCCTTTGAATTATTATGCGATATTGATAAAAATGTTGTCAAACAATATGATCTGTTTAATCCTTATGAACATGGTGGGATAGCTTATCCGGCAACCTTTATTGTAAATCCTGATGGTAAAATTTGCTATCGCTCTCTGGATAGCACTGCAAAGAGAGTTGATATTTCAGAGACTAAGGAATTTATAAAAGATCTAAACGGGAATCTGGAACATGAGGTACACTCTCAACCACATAAGAAATGGGTTATTCCATCACCTGTGGATTCCATGAAGGCAATGCGTAATCTAATTTTTACGAGCACTCTTAAAGACTGGATGTATCTTTTTTTTACTCCTTTCGGATTATTGAAGATGACTGTTAAAAAAATGAAAAGATGACTCCAAGTGTATGAAAAAAAATGAAAGTATAATCACAAAAGGTATTAAGTCCGGATCTGTGGATATCGATACCGGAACAATACTAAATGAGCCATTATTTATAAGCCTTTCCAAAAAGCTTGTCCCCCATTTCCATGATGGCAAGCCTTGACGCGATCGAGGAAACACAAACCTTATGATTAGGGTACCTACGAAAAGCTAGCCCTGGACTGTTTGAGCGGCAAACTTACGCTATTTGCGCGATAGGATCGTGTTGGAGCCATGTAGAAGGCAGTGGATCCTATTATTAAGCAGAGGAGTAAGAAGCCAGTATCGAATTTTCCAAATTAGAGAGCGGTTACATGGGTCCCGGTTGAAGCAACTTAGTTGCTTGAAGAAAATGGGCGATGTAATTTAAATTAAAATCATGAATATCAAACTAATAATATCCTTTATCTCTTTTGCATTGATATTTCTTCTTGAGACTATTTCCCCTCATTACAAAGATAGACGCAAAAGATTTACTCATGCTGCAAATAACCTAAGCATAACAGCTATAAACAATTTACTCTATTATATTTCCTTTTCTTCCATCACACTTATGGTAATGAATTGGGCACAGACCTATCACATTGGACTGAACCATCTTTTTACCTTCCCTTCTTATGATGTCTATTTAAAAGGGATTCTCATTTTCCTACTCTTTGATCTATGGATGTATTTCTGGCATCGGATAAACCATAGAATACGATTTTTCTGGAAATTACACCGAACACATCATTCAGATATTCAGATGGATATCACAACAGCACTAAGGTTCCATCCCTTTGAAATTCTTCTATCTTCATTGTTCAGGCTCATAATTTTTCTATTACTTGGAATGAATATGATATTTCTTCTTGTATATGAGATAGCACTTCAGGTAATTATTCAATTTCACCATAGCAATATTTCCTTGCCTGAAAAATATGATAGATTGCTCCGTTATCTGATTGTAACGCCAAATATGCACAGGGTTCATCATTCTGATGAATGGAGTGAGACTAATTCAAACTATTCTTCGATCTTTTCTTTCTGGGACAGGCTGTGGTCCAGCTTTAGGAAAAGGGAGGATACACGTACCATTAACCTTGGATTGAAGCTATTAAGAGAAGACAAATGGCAACGGATTACCGGGATATTGTTAACTCCCTTCAGATAGATAAAAAAGGTAGATCTTTTATCACGTTTGTCTCAAAGGATTAGAAATATATGAGTAGGGTCTCTCTCTATACTAATAGCGGTATAAATCTTTATCCTATATTTGTCACTTTGGGCTTGCATAGTAGGAATTCTTTTATGAATATGAGAGATTAACTAATGTCAAGGCTCTTCTGCATGGGATTGATCCCAAGATACGGCCTGGGGATGATGATTATGATGAAGCTCACATCTATGAGATATGTCCATTTTTCATTCAGGATCCTATCTTTAACTCCATACTATGCCGCGCAAATGAATCGCTTGCGCGAATTGTGAAAACATATTGGTGAATCTTCAGACCTACCCCTATCATGGGCAGAGAGTACGGCAGAAGCTATAGGCACAAAGCTTTGGCATTCTGAACACGCTATTTTCGACTATCTCGTAAATGAAAAATCCATGGATTTTATCCGGCTTAATTATGAAACCCTGAAGATTGAATACCTGCATTACAACTGGAATCTGAACCGCTGAAGAAGAAATAATTAAGTTGATATATATATGGTCATTTAACTCTTCTACATCAATAGTTGAGCTTCCCAATCCCCTCTATTTTACATCCTTTTTTGAGAATAGCCCTTGCAATATTTTTACAAAGAAATTTTCACGTATGCGATCAGCGTAGAGCTGTCCGGAAGGTCGTTTTATTACATCCGAATATGTGGGATAGACATGAATTACTGATTGAATTTGTGCAAAAGATATTTTTAGAGATTTGGCAAGCTGAGCTTCATGGAGCAGTTCTGAAGCCCCTTCGCCTAATATATGAATACCGAGTAGATTGCCCTTCCTACTACAGATAAACTTGCTCATCCCTATCTCCATATTATCGGTCTTTCCTCGATCAACCCTATTATAATAATGTCGATATACCCTTATTTTATCACCATATCTCTCCCTTGCCTCCTCCTCTGTGAATCCAGCGCGAGCAAGCTCAGGATCAGTAAATGTGGCCCAGACAACATTAGAATAATCTACCTTCTTTTTTATAGGTATGGGTAAAACAGCATTCATAACAGCAATGGTAGCCTGGTATTCAGCCATGTGACTGAATTGATATGGTCCTACCACATCTCCGCATGCATAGATATTCTTTGCTGTTGTTTGAAGCATATTATTTACAATTATACCCTTTGGATTATATTCCACACCTGCATTTACCAGATCAAAACCAGATGTATTCGGTTTGCGTCCAACAGCTATTAGAGTAGATTCTCCCTTAATTTTTTCTATCTGCCCCTTCCCATTCTGAACTGTAAAAACAATACCATCATCTTGTCTTGATAATGAAGTAGCCTTTGTACTGGTTAATAGTTTAACGCCTTCTGCCTTCAATCGATCTGATAATATATCCACCAATTCTTGATCTTCTCGTGGAAGAATATGATCAGACATATCCAATACAGTAATTTTCACTCCCAGACGGTTTAACGCTGACGCTATCTCAATCCCGATTGGCCCTGCCCCAAGAATGATCATAGAGTCAGGAAGAACCTCTAAATCAAAGATAGTCTTATTCGTAAGATATGGAGCATCATGTAAGCCTTCTATCGGAGGGAGAAATGGGCTTGAACCTGTGGCTATAATAAAGCTTTTGGAGGTAAGAATTTGTTCCCCAACCTTCAATCTATGATTATCAATAAATTTCGGATTGCCTAAGAAGACGCTTATGCCCATCTTCTCAAAGATTTCAGGCTTTTCTTCTTTATAAACCTTTTCTATAACAGAACGAACATAGCTCATCACATTTTTTGTATTCAGTTGAAGCGATCCGTCAATTTGTAGACCGTATTCATTCAAATGATTCACGTCATGCGCTATCTGACTTGCTCTTATAAGCGCCTTGCTTGGAACACAACCTGACCATGTGCACTCTCCTCCCACTTTATCATTCTCAACAATCGCCACTCTTTTGCCTAAGTTCTTTGCGAGATTGGCTGAACTGATTCCGCCTGATCCAGCTCCAACAACTACTAAATCAAAATCTGTATTATCCATTGAAATCCCCATATCCTTTATTTATATAATTTGAGTTAAAAGATAAGATCATCAACCGATTATTCCGTGTCTGCTTCTTTGTATTGCCAGATCATTGGTATTATGAACATCACCAAAGTGGAAAGGATAGACGCAATAGCAAAGCATAAAGCTAGTGGTATATCCGAGATAATTAATTGATGAAGCATGCGTTCAGCAAATATCATAAGCCCAAGAAGGGCAACGATAACAAGAGGCCATAGACGAAATCCGATTCGTTTCTCACAATCCAGACATGTAAAATTTCTCCCACTATCCCAGCTTGCCAAAATAGCCATTGGCCCAATGCTTCCATTACATACTGGGCAGTTTCCCATTTTAAACCTCCCCTATGATTTATTCTATTTGCTGCTTCTACAAGGTGATTAAATCAATATATTAAAGAATAATCTTTACGATAATTCTTTTAGCGCTAACGACATTTCTATAATCTGCATACTATGATGTATCCTGAATTTCAAGCTTATGTTCCCTTCTCTTTTTTATTGATTTAAATATAGCTGGGATAAACATCATTAGAACAAAAATTGAAAGAGCAGCAAAGAACTGAACTGATATGATGTCCTCCAATGAGCTTCCCAACATGGCATTTATAAAACCTCCAGGTATCATACCTATGAATGATCCTAAGGCATAATCACGAAATTTCATTCTGGAAAGACCTGAGCCAAAATTTACAGCATCATACTGAAAAAGAGGAATTAGTCTAAGAAATAGAATAAATCGAAAGCCATGTTTCTCCGTGCCCTCATCAAATGATTTGATACGACCCTTGTGCAACCATGCGAAATTTTCAATAAAAGACCTGCCAAAGTAGCGTGCAATGAGAAAAGAGAGGCAAGAACCACTAGTCGCGCCTATCAATATAAACAGCGTACCCCACCATTTCCCAAAGGCAAGTCCGCCTGCCAGAGACATTACACCTACTGGGAGAACAAGTATAACGGCTCGCAAGGAATATATGATGATAAAGACTATAGGCGACAAAACACCAAACTGTAGTATGTAATTCTTTATGTTTGTGGGAGTAAAATCCGATAAAGAGAGCAACCCAAATCTAAAGAGTAGAATAACACCAATTACAATGAAAGAGAGGACGAACAGTCTAATAACGCTACATTTTCGATTACCTTTAATCCTGTTCATGCAGTTCCTCCATTTATTCATCAGAAAAGATGTTATCCAATATCCTTGATGTATTGGGAAGTAATAGATTATTCATCTTTGTCTTTGAATCCCTCATATGTTGCCATAAATCAACAACATCGGAAAAGGTGTCAATATCTCTTTTTGGCGATAGCTGAGAAGCTGTAAGGCTCATCTTATCCACCTTATGAAGTGTATTTTTAAGCACTACATCTGTGCTCCATGGAATGTCCCTGAATATTTCCGGATAAGGCTTTTTAAGTCCGATGAGATAGTAACCTCCATCAATGCTAGGACCGAGTACTACATCTGAGTGATTTAAACTTCTGAATGCATCAGTAATATTTGAAGGCTTCAATGTTGGTATATCGCTCCCGATGATAACAGCCCTCGAAAATCCTTTAGAAAATGCCCACAGAAATGCCCTATGCATACGTTCGCCAAGATCTTTACCTTCCTGTGGAATGTATTTTAAAAAAATACCCAACAAGTTCTCAATCTCCTTCAATCCATCATGAGGCCAATAAAAAATGAAAATCTCTATACTTGATAGGACATTTAGGGATACAATCAAATCCTTTAGCATTGCGCTATACAGTGAAAGCGAATCCTCCATACTCATCTCGGGTTGAAGTCTAGTCTTTACCTTACCCATTATTGGAGACTTTACGAACAGGATGAGAGCTTCATCTTTTTTCATTTAAAGACCAATCATATTTTAGATATTTTATTTCGGGTTTGTTCATGATAATATATCTCATAACATCTTCTGGGAAGTAATTAGCCAGAAAGACTATTACCCTTCTATCCTTATCGTTATATCCCTTGAAAAGCTGTTTTGCTTCCTTTGAGAGAGGGAAATCCTTATTGTACCATTTGAATATTGATGACAAATAAAGCCTGTTATCCTCTTTATCCAATCTAACCTTATCTGGATTGTTGATAAAATTATTTACAGCATGCTCTAATCGTTTATCCAAAAGGCCTTTTTATCATTAACAGTCAATCCTTCAAAAATTTTGATAATTTAACTCTTCAAGTTGATGTAAATATTGTGTAAGCAATCCATGATCATCTTTTATCGCCTTGTAATCGACTAAACCATTATCTACATATTTTTGAAGGAATGAATCGTATAGAGAATGATCTATTTTAGCTGATTCAATATCTACCTTTAATGGGATAAATAAACATATCAGTGTTATTAGTAGTTTCATCTGTTATTCTCATCCGTTATATGAATGATATAATTTGCTTATCCGTAATTCTTATTATAATTTTTAATAACTTAAGGATGATTCAGCATATACTCCTACCAAAATATGTATGCGTTATAAACGCTATCTGAAAACTTTCCAAAATAAACAGAATTATTTATAAAATTTAACTAAAGGAGGCTTTTACCATGGATTATATTGAAGTAAAAGTAATTGAAGCACAAGAACATTTTGAAAATCTATTAATGTTTGTAAAAAATAACAATGATA
>JAXHTS010000036.1 GCA_034190085.1 Spirochaetota bacterium | reverse complement strand
AATCGATTCCGGAGGATTCTTGTTCGATGGGAAAAAAGAGCTGATACTTTTCTTGCAATGTTGCACATCGCATGCGGAATCATTACATGGAGAGCAACTGGCCTACTGGAATAGGCTCTTAAAGGGAACGAATCTATTTAGACCTGATAGATGTAGGCGCGAAGGGCCCTTCGCGCCTACTGTCTTATTAGAGTAATTATTATGGAAAAGATATTTAATTCTTATGATGAAGCTAATTGCGCATATCTATTACGGAATGGTAACGTTTATTTTGAGATACAGGATGGGGAATTATATAAGATAACCGGAAGGAATTTGATTGTTGCTGCCAGTGAAATAATATTAAACTTCAATTCGGATTCTTATTATTATAGGTCTTATAACCTATATAAAGATGACGATTCGGAACTTGATGAAATATCTCCCAAAAATCTGAAAAAGCTGATACATAAGTATAGCATTGGTTACAATTTGAACATTTTCCTAGCTAAGATGATAAAAATCACAAATGAAATTTTATCCAAAAGACAGTCGACTCAGACAGAAGACGTTAGAGTAGTGCATGAGATTGCCAAGACCTATTTTGACATTGCCAATTCATTGTTGGATTTGGGGAAAAAGACAAAATTTCCAGATATCATACAACTTGGAGAGAGGTTTAAGAATGAATTGATATTTGAAACGGGAAAAATATTTAGTCATCAGAAAAGCGGTATGCAACTGGAAGTGAAAAAGGAGGTTTTGGATGAGTTTAACATTTCATATTCTCCAAACTCGATAATATGCAAAGAGGGTGAAGAGGGGAGTGAAATGTATATATTAAACAAGGGGATGATTGGAGTTTTGATAAATGAAAATGAGGTTGCTAGGATTGATAAGCCAGGAACTGTTATAGGAGAGATTGCGCTCCTTTTAGGGGAAACAAGAACAGCGACACTAAGAGCCATTGATCGAGTTGTCCTATCTATTATTAAAAAGGACAATCTGCAAGAATTTCATAGAACTCATGAGGATATTTTTCTTCAGATTAGTGAAACGCTATCAAAAAGGATATACAATAATTTTCAAATAATTGAAAATATTGATGAACAGATGCAGAATAAAGCATCTAAGCAGAGAAAGACCACAGAAAAGGTGGCTGGATTTTTAAGTAGAGAACGCGCTGAGGTTCACCTAATTGATCTTGAAAAGAGCATTTCCGATCTATATGAGAAAAAAGGGTATAAAGAATTACAGGCCTTAGTGGATAGATTAGAGAAAAGCATAAATCAACATACAAGGTGAAAAGGGGAATGATTTCAATTATTTTCACGCGGGGATGTATGCAATATTTCAATGAGAAGGGGATAGTAGTCTTCTCCGGCAAGATGAGTGGAATATTTGACTAGACGTGGAGCTAATGATAAAATCAGTTTTAATGAGAATTCTTCTTTTCCTGATAATTACATCGGTTGGATATCAATCAGGGTGTGCATTATGTAATTTCCATATGCTTGAGCATAAGCTTGTCGGACGCTGGTCAAGCTCCTTGATAACATACCCCGATGGTCCCATCTTTAATAACACGGAACCAGTAACAGAACCAGGACGCGCTGTGTTTCTATTTCAACGAGATCGTCGCTTCATGTTCAATTGGGATGAAACGAATGCTAATGGATGCTATCATGTAAATGGTCAAAATCTGATCCTTATTCATTGATAATGATAGGGAGACTGTTGAGTGTCTTTTTGATTTGAAGGGAAATTTTTTGACTATTGAGATGGATGATGGATTCAGGTTTGAATTAAGGAGAAAGGAGTAATCGATGTAGGGGCGAAGGGCCCTTCGCCCCTACTTATTCATCTCCACTACATTTTGAAATGGGATCATACAAGCACTTTATGTCGAGGGTTAATAGGTAGAGAGAAGAAAACCAATTACTATCATGAGAAAATGTCTTTTAGGGCGATTCTGGAGTAAAGTGAAAGGTTAGTCAAACAAGTGAATTGGTAGCGTAATAATATTTATCTGCCTAGAAATTGTCAGAGTATATCATGGACGGTTTATCCTATAAATATAATTCGGCTGAATATGCAATAACATATCTGATTTCCGGATTCTCTTCTCCAATTCCTCAATCCCTGGGTCCTTTTTCAATTTTATCAGGTATGTATGCCTGCCCTTATATTTATGTATAGATTTTATCCTAATTAGCCCATAGGAAGAGAAACTATTTAAAATGACCGAATCGTCACTGCCCTCGCGGACAGTGACGATATACTCACCTGGTGCCCTGTTCTTTCCTTGATTTGGTTTATTGTGAGATTTCTTTATTACAATGGGCTGATCCCCATTGTAATTGCCGGTATTTGAACAGCACATCATAATGAGAATGACTGACACAATGCTTGTGGCCTTAATCATGCTGATAGTATTGTGAATTAGCATATCCTTAAGCCTATTCCCCTTATTCGAGGGTTGCCGTAACCCCTGTTGGTTGATTGATGTAGCAGAGGGAACCCCATGCGTCAACCGCTTTGCCTGTCGTTGTATTGCCGCTTAGAGCAGAAACATCATCTCCGCCATTTTTTACTGAATTGATTACATCCGCATAGGTGTAATCCGGATTGTATGCCCATATCATTGCAGCTAGTCCGGAAACATGGGGCGTGGCCATTGATGTGCCGTTCCAGCAGGCATAGAGATTATCTGCAAGGTGGATACGGGAAAAAGAGTAATTCCATAGGGCTATCCCGCCTGCCGTTACAGAGTCATTGGACGTAAGGTTGATCCCCACTGTGCCAGTGCTTGTTGCACAACTACTGACATCAAAATCAAATGGATAAAATGTATAGTAACCTGGGGGATCGTTATAACCTGGTGTTGTGCCAGTCCAGTAATCTACTAAATTGTTGACATCTAAACATGGATTACCGGAACTAGGGCTGGCATATATATTCAGAAAATCATAACCATCCTGCAAATCAAAACATATCCCAGATGTAAAGAATGCTCCATCCCATCCGGATAGATCAAAACTTTGATAAGCGCTGTCATCAGCATTGTTTGCGTAATTGGAGAAGTACCAGTCTGAGGGATTTCTGAGAAGATACAGGCTTCCATCACCACTATAGTCCCAGATATTCCAATCACCGGTCAATGTCCAGCCGCTGGAATAATCATTTGTTATCACATCCCAATCAATCAATTCTATATCATAGGCGCTCCAAATATTGGTTCCAGGAGCCCCTACATCCACGCTTGTGGATCCAAAATTCGAGAAATCAGCTAGCTCATAAGCCTGGTCAAGCGCCGCAACCGCAATTACATTCTCCTGAGAAAAACTGCTTGGATACTGTGGAGTGATATCATTATCATCACCTATGCCGTCATCACCTCCATTACCTGCTGCAGCAACTACAATAACATCGTGATCAAGTGAATATGTGATGGCATCTGAATAGGCATGATCATATACTGGACCTCCAAGGCTCATGCTAAGAATTT
>JAXHTS010000035.1 GCA_034190085.1 Spirochaetota bacterium | reverse complement strand
AGATCTCGGGGTGAAGAAGCACAAGACATAAAACAAATTGATGGTTACAAGGCACGTAGATGGGTTGTAGAAAGAGTTCATTCATGGTTGAATCGATTCCGGAGGATTCTTGTTCGATGGGAAAAAAGAGCTGATACTTTTCTTGCAATGTTGCACATCGCATGCGGAATCATTACATGGAGAGCAACTGGCCTACTGGAATAGGCTCTAATTCCTTCTTCAGCTTATATAATTCCTCATCTCGAGGAATACCTCTACCAGGAAATGCTTTCCCATTATTATCCCTTAATTCTCTTCTCCATCTTGATAAAAGATTAGGCCTTATCCCTAAATCTTCAGATATCTCACTAGTTGTTTTACCGCTTCTATCCAGTAACTCTACTGAATCAATCTTAAATTGTTTGTCAAATTTGCTTCTTGATTTCATTGACTCCTCCGTTAAGCTTATTATCGTTTCTTTCGCTTAACTTCGTGTCATCTTTTTTGGGGAAAGGCCAAGCTTTCTACCAGGTGTAAGTAACAAGGCAGGCAAGGCAATGAGGCAAAAAGCCAAAAGATGGAAGATGCACCTCCGTAGTGATAAATCCCTTGAGGATCTGTCGAGAATGTTCAGCCCTGTAATAAGGGGTTGGATAAATTATTATGGCAAGTTCTACAAATCCGCGCTTTACGCGACGTTGCAGCAACTGAACAGAACATTGGTCAGGTGGGCAATGAGGAAATTTAAAGAGTTGAAAGGCCATAGGCGCAGAGCAGAGCATTGGTTGGGAAATGTTGCCATAAGACAATCTCAACTGTTTCCGCACTGGCAATTTGGCGTTAAACCAACGGCTGGATAATGGGAGCCCGTTGAGCTGAGAGGTTCACGCCGGGTTCTGAGAGAGCGTGAGGGGAGGTTCCCTTGCGCTACTCACCTTATCATTTTAGTCAAAAGCGAACGTGCAGGGAAGAGAGTGCTTGCAAGTATAACGCGCTATGTGGAAAAGAACCTGAAACTGAAGGTTAATGACCAGAAAAGTAAGGTTGTTCCAATTAAAGAATATTTCAGAAAACAGGTTATTAACTATTTCAAGGACACAGACAGGATAACAGATAAAATAGCCCGGAATTTGCTTTCATGGAAGCACAGCGGTTTTAATATACATAACTCCATTCGGATCATGGGGCATGACAATAAAGCAAGAGAAGCTCTTGCGCAGTATATTGCCCGGTGCCCGATCTCTCTGAAAAAAAACATCTATGAACCTGTAAAAAGCATGGCGATTTTAAAACAAAGTACAACCCTTACTTTAAGGAGAACCTGAAGATATATGACCCAGTAGAGTTCATTGGACTTGCTGCACAGCATATTCCGGTCTTGCGATTAAGGCTGATTCGGTATTTTGGAATGTATTCATCGAAAAGCAGGGGCAAGTGGCATGGTGGGAAAACATGCGCTTGTCGGATGGAAAGAACAGTATGAACTGGAAAGGCAGAGCGATTATGCAGAAATTGAAGTAATGTGTAGTATTGACAGCATTTCGCATAAAAAAGCAAGGCTAGCTGGGCTCAGCTCATCCAGAAGATCTACGAAGTAGACGTTATGACCTGTCCAAAATGTTCTTCTGAGATGCGGGTTATTGCAATAATTACTTCTGGATACGAGATTAAAAAGATACTGCGGCACTTGGTACGGACTGGAAAGAGTCCTCCATGGCTTAATGAGTGCCTTTTAAACAATTGAATATCTATACATATGAATATCCTGAATTGTTTTATGTCAGGAAAGGTCTGTCCTGTTATTAAATAAAGCCTCCTTATATATTGTTATTTTTCCCAAAGGGGAATAAAAGGGATATATATTTCATTTTGAAGCAGCTTCTTCATGTACTTTTCATCGTACTCTACATTTTAAGGTATAAATATCAGAAAATGTTTATATTTTTGATTGCTTTTATTGGGATTGCTTTTATTGGGATTACTTCTATCAATAGTTCCAATCAATAGTACCAGTTAGTATGCTGGTTCCTATGGTGATAATTGCTGCATGCATTATCCTTCTTGGATTCTTTAGCGATTATATAGTAGAGAATATTATTCAATTCGCTCTACCGACTAGTTTTTAGTTTGGTTTATATGCTACCTTTTAATTAAATTCATGAAAGAAGGAGGATTCCTGGTAACAGATTATCATTGATAAAATAATATTGTCTAGTTGGGTAATATTATTTTTTATATAGTTAAGTGATATGGACGAAATATTTAACAATCTTGCTGATTAAGAATAAACAACTCGCTTATCAATAATATTTTGATTTTATTTTGGGAAAAAATAATGGAGGTTAAAATGAAAAAACTAAATTTATTAAGTTTTATGTTAATTTTTCTATTTTATCATAATTTATTTGCTGATGAGCCATACAATTCTAAATTTGCACAAAAAGATGTTTTAGAAATTAGCGGTGGAATTTCAGTATTATCTCATATTGATGATGATAGTAAAGTCCATAGAGTATCTTTTTCTCCCGCTATAGATTATTATTTAATAGATAATATACATTTTGGCATTAGTCCAGCGTCTTATTTCACTTATAATGATTATGATAAATTTGAGAATAGCAAAACTATTGGTTTTAGACCTAATTTAATAGCTGGTTATACATTTAAAATTGATAATAATTTATTTTTCGATATTTCACCTTCAATTGGTTATGGATATCTTAAAGTATTTAACAGTGATGATGATACTCATAAATCAATAAGCTACGGTTTAGACATTTCGTTAAAATATGACCTAGATGGTGCGCTAATTAATTTAAGGTTAGGGCAATTATATACTGATTATATTGATAATTCAAGTTTAGATGATTATTATGATATTAGTATAGGATTAGGGTATTCACTCTATTTTGATATCAACTAATATTTGTTAAGATGCGCTCGCGAAAGGTCCATATCTCGTATCTTTCATCTGGTGTAATCGCGGATAAGCTGACATCACGCTGGAATTTTTCCTCAGTGGGCAAGAAAACAAGTATGGGATTGAAGAAGTTTACCGCACAGTCATACTCGTGCTCAGAATATGTCTTTTGTCCAACTTCCGTATACGTTCCACCTCGCGAGCCCAGCAACAGGAGAAAGACGTCAGCGTCTGCAATTGCCTGCTTAACCAAATCATGTGTCCGATGGCGGCTAGGAGCGAATCGCTCCATAAGTATAGGGAACTGGCCCGCTGCAATTACAGCTCCCTCCACAACCATCCAAGCCTCTCGAAGATAGGAAAGTGTCGAGGCAATGAAAACATTGTGCCTTATCCTTCCCGGCATTTTTTGCCTCCTAATTTCTTTCTGAGACATAACATCCTGACTAATATGTATATGGTACAAAATTACTGCATACAGCAAGTCCTGTTTCGTTTATTCCTCCAAAATCTTGAATAATATCATTATCATTTGGATTTTTCTTAATCAAACCAAGATATTTATACAAACCATTTCGAACCTCTATAACTTCCATTTCGATAGTATCAGAATCCCTATTTTTATGCAATAGAACTTTTCCTCCAGCAAGTGATTCTCCTGTGGCTATCCAGGATGTGCATCCTTCATTAACTTTATTTGATAATTTAAAATATGTAAGTGTAAAAACTATTAATACACAAAACATACTTAAACATATTTTCTTTAGTCAACAACCACCCCCACCAGAGGTGGGGGCTTGATGAGCCCCATAGGGGCTTTTTTTTCTCAGCTAAAATAGTTTTCCTTGATTCTCTAATCTATCAAGTTTATCCTGATCTTTTATATACTTACGAATCATCTCTTCATTTTTACCTACAGTATTTACGTGATACTCCCTACTCCAAAAATGACTGCCCCAATATTTCTGCCTTAATTCAGGAAACTTATTAAACATTCTTATCGCTGTCTTACCTTTCAACTTTCCAATTACTTCTGAAATAGAATACTTCGGCGGTATTGCTAAACACATATGAATATGGTCTTTGCATACGTTTCCTTCAATAATCTCTACTCTCATCCATACACAAAGTTTTCTTATTTCATCTCTTACTGCTTCCCTTATCTCTCTATCAAAAACCTTGTTACGATATTTGGGGATTATTACAATATGATACTTGCAATCCCAGACTACATGTTGTAACTTGTTCGTACTTATTTATTTTTCCTCCTGTAGCATATTTTTGTTCAGGAGGAAAAATTTTTAACTTCTTCTAAACTAATAATTTTTTAAGCTAATAATAGGTGGAACTCTTCCAAACTTACCAGCATAGCTGGTAGTTAAATTTATAATTTAATAAAATGCAAGTGTCTTGTTGACGTCAAAGATAGGATACAGTATTAAAATTTAGCTATCGAATGTAAAGATTCTCATCTCCATTTCATTTTTTGAATAACACGACGTTCTGATAATGATAAATGTTGATATGGTCTTATAAGCACTACTATTTGGTATTTGTTTCTTTTAAAACTTATTACCTTACAGAGGCTTATGAGGCCACTACTTATTTAAGCTATGTTGCACTTCGATATTGAATTCTGGGATATTTATATTTGTCCCGTCTGGGGATGAGGATCTTTTATTGACTTCAGCTATTGATCTTTCTATCATTGTTTTTGTTTGAAAAACAATCAAGTATAAATACAACACCAAACACTTTAGACAAAGTCGCATATTACAACATGCTAGTATGTTCGCTTGAACTGGGCCACATTGGTGCGGCTCTTTTGTGAGCCATCCATGGGAGGTTGTTTGCTATAGGGGCGATCCCGTATTGTCATTGCTAATCGATTTCAGTTGCTAGATAATGCGCCACAGTCTGCTGTAAAAAGAGGAGGATGAGATGAAGAAATTCGATTGTCTTGTGTCTGCGGTCATCTGCGTGATGGTACTCGCTCTTTGGCCCCAAGAGGCTCGGTCTTACCATCGAGGAAAGTTGCATCAAATACATGCTGCCCTAGCGAAAAGAGCCCCGGTCGAATGGATACATTACGAGAACACCGATGATTGGCGGTGGGGCGAGCTGGCTTTTAATGACGAACAGTATCCTCTCACGATCGATGTCCTTGAAAACAGGCATTCGAGACCCGACAGGGTCGCGTTTCTTGTAACCCCCAGCGGATACAATTTCCGCAACAACTATTTCGCACCGAGGGAGAAGAACATCGCGCACTTCTTGCGTGAAAACGGCTATCTCGTAGTGAGTATCACCTTCCGTGAAGACGTCATGCCGGAAGATAACCTGGATCCGTCCGTACGGGAGTGGGGGATAGAGAAGCACGTGGCGGATATGCACAAAATTGTCAGGATCCTTCGTAGGGCCGTCCGGCTGCCCTATGAGTTCATCGGACAATCCTCCGGCGCCGTTTGCATCATGGATTACGCATCCAAGTTCAGTCACCCGTGGTTCGAAAAAATCGGCCTCATCGATACAGACAGCTTCGATCCGGATATATATCCTGAAAAAGTCGCGTATTCCGGTATCACTTACGATGCCATCGCTCAGCTCATGGATGAGGGGATTCTGGTGGACACGTTCGCTGCCGATTTCAAGGAGCTGATATTCGCCGCCGCCCTCTATCCGGAGATGGATTCCGGACAGCCCCGCCCGGAAGGGCTGCCGGGCAACTTCACGTTGAACGGCCTGCTTCACTTCTCTTTGATATACACGGCCTTTCTTCCCGGCTTGACCAGTCCGATTACCGGGCTCCCTGGGGAATGGGTGATGATACAGGGGGTATGCAACGGGTACTACAATTTCGACATCGATCCATTGCAAGACGATTTCGGCCTTACTAAAACAGATCATCAGGTGATGCCCATCGTGGCGGCCGACATAGGCCAAGGTACCGCGCCTCTAGCCCTGGCAAAAGACATGTACGGTCTGCTCGCCCTGAGCGGCGACTACACCATCGACTGGTGCGGCATTGAGGAGCGCGTCGTCATGGTCAACGGCGAGTTCAGCTCCGGAGACCAGAGCTACTATGGCACGCTGATTCAAAACGCCGGGAATTCGGACGTAACCCTGTCGATCATCAATGGCTACGGATATGCGGATCTTCTGTGGGGCACTGATGCAGAAGCGGAGGTGTGGCCCTATCTCATCGACTGAGCGCTTCCTTTCTTTTTGAGTAACGCTATTTCCCGATGTTATTGCCAAAAGTTGTGGATTGATAGACAAATAAGATTATCCTCCAGTATGAATAGATATATATAATAATCAATGTTAAGGAGGATAGTTTTATGATTGAGGTCAAGAGGAACAAAGGAATATTTTCAGATGGAGGCACTAGCTGGTTTATTTTAGAAGAAGTTCTCAGAGAAGGAGCCCAAAAGATGCTCCAGGCAGCAATAGAGCAAGAGGTTGCCAATTTTATAGAAGAACATAAATATAGAAAAGATGATAATGGTCATCGCCTTGCTGTAAGGAATGGTTACATGCCTATGAGAGATATAATAACAGGATTAGGCGCAATTAAAATAAAGCATGAATGAGTAGATGTCAGGAAATTAAGAGATAGAAGAGATGGAGAGATGTTCACATGCCAGATATTACCCAGGTTTTTTAAGACGGATCCCGAGTATTGATAATTTAATTCCAGTATTATATTTAAAGGGTATATCTACAGGTGATTTCCCCACAGCTTTAACAGCCATATTGGGAGATGAAGCTAAAGGAGTATCCGCTTCAACAGTAGCGAGGCTGAAAAGTATATGGGAATCAGAGTATCAAGAATGGTTAAAGAGGGATTAAAGCAATAAGCAGTATGTTTATTTTTGGGTAGATGGAATATATTGTAATGTAAGTATGGAAGAGAAATCATGTATTTTAGTAATAATAGCAGCAGATGAGGAAGGCAATAAAGAACTTTTGGCAATAGCTCCCTTTAAAACCATTCTCTCGCATTATACGCGCTACCCGCCTTCTCGAACATCTGATATTACGCTTTCTTAACTCCCTGAATATCCTGGGGCTACCGTATAGCCTACGATTTGCCTCGTATATCTCCTGAATAATAACATTAAGATCTTCATAATCCATCTTATATCTATTCATCGGATTCTTAAGATAAGAATAATAGCGGCTACGTGATACCCCCAACACTTCGGCCATTTTCTTCACCGGAAACTTGCCGCTATGGTCTCTCATGAATTTATACCTCGCTTCTCGGTCTTTGAGAAAATGGCCACTGCTTTTTTTAATATATAACGCTCCAGTTTTACATCTGCTAATTCCTTCTTCAGCCTATATAATTCCTCATCCCGAGGAATACCTTTCCCAGGAAATGCTTTCCCATTATTATCCCTTATTTCTCTTCTCCATCTTGATAAAAGATCAGGCCTTATCCCTAAATCTTCAGATATCTCACTAGTTGTTTTACCGCTTCTCTCCAGCAACTCTACTGAATCAATCTTAAATTGTTTGTCAAATTTTCTTCTTGATTTCATTGACTCCTCCGTTAAGCTTATTATCATTTCTTTCGCTTAACTTCGCGTCCTCTTTTTTAGGGCAAGGCCATAATCACCATGTTAAGACGCATGGCGAATAGAAGCACAAATTCTCAAATGCTACTCGATTAGGTGTCAAGTGCATATATGTGTCTCGAACCACGTGCCAGCCATGTCGTACTTTAATAAAAAAAAGTATTTTCATCTTCTCACACCGAACATATTAATATATAGTTTCTGTATAATAACATATATAAATAACTAACAAGTCAAATTAAAAAAATTTGATACTTATATAGCTGGATAACATTCAAAATATAATAATATCCAGAAACAGGATATCCCCCCATGCTGCCCAATTCATCGCCTATATTGTTTTTGGTGAGGGCTTTTTTATATGTATCAGCAATTTTCATAATATCAAAGTGTTTTCATCTTCTTTGATATTATTTTATGCACAGAATTGATTAGCATTTAAAATCTTAAATCTCAGTACGAAGGGATACTAACCAATACAAGAAACATTATCTCCCAAGTTTGAAGAGTTATTACCTAGGTCGGGAAGAATATTACCTAGGTCATAGTTGTTCTCACCCGAACCAGAGCATTAATCTTCAGGGGAATTACCCTTTTGGCGTTTTTTTTCTTAAATTGTGACTACTCAACTATGGATACAATAATATTTATTTCACAAAAAACAGGTATAATGAGTTGAAGTTGATTAAAATGTCATTCCCCTGCATTCACAGAGCCTGCCCCTGTGCATACCAGGGAATGACATCTGTCACAAGTTCTACTCCCCCACTCTATGAGCATTGACTGGCATGGTAGTAGTTTAATTTAGTATGTATTTTTTTAATCTATGTTATTCCTAGGGAGGCGGGAATCTCTCATTATCCTAAAATAATGAGGAGCTTTCTTTAATATAAAGATTCCGGTATTCCACTCCGTCTCAACCGGAATGACATGTACAAAATAATGTAACCTACCCATTTAATTTACTAGCACTGGCATTTTCTATGAATATATACTTTTAAAGTTGACGTATTAAATTCAGAATGCAAAAATGTCTGACAAATATACAGACTCATCCTTCTCGTTATTTCTTCAATAAATACATTTTAAAACTAAAATAACAGGTGATAATTATGAAAGTAATTGATCTTCAAACGCAGATGACTACAGAGAAGGGCGCCCTATTCCCTAAAGATTTTAAAGCACATTTTGAGGCAACCTTCAAAACCATCATCCCCTATTATCAGACTGAAGAGGAGATGATGCAGGTTTTTAGAGAAGCAGGTGTTAAGGCAATCTTTTTAACACCAGCTCCTACAAATTATGAGATGATGGCAGAGATTGGTGAGTATATGCTAAAGGTAAAGAACGACTTCCCTGACGACTTTTATGGAAGTTGGGCGCCCTTTAATCCCGAATTCGACATCAAGAGTTATGTGATCGAATTGGAAAAATATATTGATAGGGTTGGATCCTTTGGAATATTCTATTATGGAGCTTCATGCGGTGTCCCTGCAAATGATCCCAAGCTATTCCCAATCTATGAACTCTGCAGCGCTAAAAATGCCCCGATTAAGATTAGTGTGGGTCATACTGCATTGGGAGCTGGCACGCCGGGCGGCATGGGCATAAGGCTGGGATCCGAGAGGCCCATTCCCAATATTGATGATGTCGCTGCTCAATTCCCAAACCTAAACATAATTGCCTCCCACTGCCCATGGCCCTTCCACAGTGAGATGATCTCAGTGATGGTTCACAAGGCTAATGTTTATAACGAAGTGCATGGCTGGTCTCCAAAATACTTTCCAGAAGAGCTAAAAAGAGAGATCAATGGAAGATTAAAACGCAAAATCATGTTCGGCTCTGATTACCCCTTCTTCTCCTTTGAAAGGCTCTTTCAGGATTGGGAAGCAGAGGGTTTTAAACCTGAAGCCATGGAAAATGTTTACTATAAAAATGCTGAAAATGTATTTGGTAAGCAATAATGCCCTACGAAACACGCCATAATATACATGAATGCACAGATTGCGGCGCCTGCAAAGAGTTTGTAGCATGTCCTGGGGCTAATGAAGAGATCTGCATTGGCTGCGGCGCCTGCAATCTCATCTGTCCAAACCAGGCTCTCGAATTAGTAGAGGCTAAAAGGAAAAGGGAAGTACAGATTGAGGTTAACGGCAAGGAAAAGAATGTGCCAGAGAGGATAACTGTAAAAGAGGCCCTCTGGGAGAGTGGCCATGGTATCAGCGCCTGTTTGCCAGGCAGTGACGATCTATTCGCCCCTTGCGGGGTCGGCGCGTGTGGGAATTGTGCTGTAGATATTGATGGTGAGATCAGGTTAGCCTGCGTAACAGAGGCAAAAGCGGGGATGAAGATAAAAACCGACCTGCCTGATGACTATATACCACGAAGGATTGTTGGTCCCTTTGGTGGACATCCTGATGGCGGGGTGGGCACCTCATGGGAATTTAGAAAAAATTCCACTTCTCAGTTTATAGAATTATGCTGCATTGTGGCTGGATGTAATTTCAGATGTCCACAGTGTCATAACTGGATGATTACGCATATGGGGAAAGGATTAGCCTTCACTCCTCAGGAAACAGCGAAAATGCTCACTAATAAATTAAAAGAATTAGGTTTAGAGAGCTTTTTGCTATCTGGTGGGGAAATAACCCTGAATAGGCCTTGGCTGATCCAATTAGTACAAGAGCTTAAACAGCTTAATCCGGAACCAGGAATCCGCCTTCACATCTCCACAAATGGATCTTTGCTAACTGAAAACTATATTGATGAGCTAATAGATGCTGGATTGAATGTCTTTGGGATTGACCTTAAGGCCCTGCATGTAGAGACCTTTATGAGAATTACAGGATTAAAGAATAGGGAATTGGCTCAAAGATGCATGGATACAGCCTGGAAGGCTGTAGCATATATTTCAGAGAACTATCATGATAGTGTATTTATGGGTCTGGGAGTGCCCTATAATGAAGAACTGATCTCTTTTGAGGAGATTCGACGCATGGGGAGGGAAATCTATAACATTGATCCATCCATCCAAACCACTGGCATGGCTTATTTCCATGGTGATTATAGAAGCCAAATAATGTGGCCCAGCTTTGATGAAATGAAGAGGGTTCGCCACATCCTGAAGGAAGCTGGGCTTACGACGGTTCAGTGCTTTGCCAAAGAGTTTATTGCGCCTTCAGATCCATAAAATAAAATTCTTTCTAATTATAGGCTTAAACTATGATATCCTCATCATCCATTTTCATTCTTAAACTTTAGCCTTTGGAGGCGTCAGGAAAAAGGAAAGGATAAAGCCGATCATCATTATTAGGATGATGATCATAAAGGCAAGGTCATAGCTGCCAAGGGCATCTGCTATATAACCGGCCCCCACCGGCACTATAGCCCCGATAACAACCAAGAAGGGCATAATAAAACCCATAACATTAGGGAACAGATCCTGTCCGAAGTAATTGGCGACTAACGCGGATATTAACACAAGGATAGTCCCGTAACAGACGCCAAAGAATGGCCCTGCGATCATCAGCATTGTAAAGCTGGGTCCCTTCCAAATGCCGATGAAGGAGATCGACATTACCAGGCAGGTAATATTGATAATCCATCGGGGTTCAATATAGTCTCCAAGCCAACCCATTGGGAAACGAGCCACGCCTCCTGCAAGGATAACAAATCCGATAATAGAGGCTGCCTGCATTTCAGAATACCCAAGATCAGTTATATGGAGCACCCCATGAACCACCATCATATACAGACCCATGATCTGGCTGATGTTTATTACAAGTGAAAACCACAAAAAACGCGTTCTAATAGCATCCGATAACATCCATTCAACAGGGGTCTTATAGGTACGCGCCACCCTTGCCTTCCCTAGCGCGACCTCTTCTTCATTTGGCGATATGCCGTCAGGATGCTGTCCCAAATCCACAGGATTATCCTTTAACCAATAGCTTATTGCTAGAGCTAACACACAAAACATCCCACAAATCAACCAGCCCCATCTCCAGGAGTTAGTATTCTGCATTATCCATGTAAAGGTGGGTGTGGCCACAAATCCACCCACCGATGCGCCGGACATCACTAATCCCAAAACTGCCCCACGTTTGACACTAAACCAATTGGTCACAGCAGTCTGATGAACTAGTAGGCCAGCAAGGGCAAAGCCGATTGACATGATAAAACCCCAAAGCAGTATCCAATGCCAGAGCTTGGTAACTGTTCCAAGAAAAAAGAGCACAATAATCATAATGAGAATACCTAAAGATAGCGTCTTCCTGCTACCGATCCTCTTTATCAAAAGGGCCACAAGGGGACTCAACAGGCCTACTACTATTCCCCTGATGGTGTGAGCTATGGCGGCCTCCCCACGACCCCATCCCATATCCTTAATCATATTGGGAAAGATCACTGAAAAGCCATAGAAGACGATACCGAGTCCGATGAAATAGGTAGTAAAGAGGATCCCGGCATTTTTCCAACCATAAAAACCTGACATTTTTTGTTGTTCATCCATAAATAAATCGCTCGCTTGTTATGAATACTCTTTGGGGGTCTGGTCAATACCAATCATCTCTCGCGCCTGCGCGGGTGTAGCGACCTCCCTGTTTAATTCATGCACTATGCGTACAGCCCGCTCAACCTGCTGGGCATTGCTCTTTGACAGTTCTCCCTTGCGATAATATACGTTATCCTCCATTCCTACCCTTATATGTCCGCCCATGATGAGGCTTAGTGCATTAACCGGAAGCTGCAGCGGCCCAATGCCAATAGCGGAAAAGAGGGACTTGGGAGGCATATTCTCTATCATCTCCAGAGCTGTCATAACAGTGGGCGGACTGCAGGCGCCATCCTGCCCAAAAACGAGCTGGCACCAATATGGTGGATCGACCAATCCCTTGCTGATTAGATTATCAACGAACCACCAGCTCTGGCTGTTGAAGACCTCGAGTTCAGCCTTTACATTATTGATCCTCATTGCCCGAGCAAGCTTTTCAGTTTTGCTATAACCCAGCGGGATCACTCCCTCGAACTGCATAAATCCATCATCAGTATGCTCAAATCCTCCGCCGGCCAGTCTACTCAAGGCATTATCATTTGATATCTCAGCCCCCTTTGGAGCCTTTATCCTAACGCGCATATAGAGCATACCAACGTCTAGCGAAGCCACCTCAGGATTACATTCAGCGAAGTGTTTAACCATCTTTTCCTCATCATCTGTATAGAATACTGGTGTGCCTGTATTATTTATGATTATATCCGGGCACCTCTCCCTGATAAGCTTATTCACCCTGTAAAAATCTTCTGCGCTCTGAGATTGCGAGGAGTAATTTGATTTTGGATCTCGGGCGTGGATATGCACGATGCTGCATCCTGCCTTGTATGCCTCATATGTAGAATCAGCCTGTTCCTCCGGTGTTTCAGGCAAATCCGGATTCGCGGCCTTCCCATGGATTCCACCTGTAATCGCGCAGCTAATGATTACTGGGGGCCATTTGGTAAAGTGCTCACGCCACTCCCTATTATCAGTGAACCTCCAACTCGTGTCATCTAGTGTTAAAGCCATATTATACCTCCTTAATTAAAAATAAAAATATTACTAAAGTCATTATCTGGTTGTTATTAATAGCATAGAAAAAATCTAGAGGAAATATCCCACAGCATTTCTGAATATGGACATCCCCTCCCCCTCTTCCGGGAGGCTTATACCCCTCCTCTTTGCCCACTCCTTTTGATAGGTCCAGTCATCGCGATGTGTGAATACTATATTCCTTTCAGGATGAGGCATCATGCCCAAAATTCTGCCGCTTTTATCGGTTATTGCCGCAATATCATTGATTGAGCCATTGGGATTGAATGGAAAAGCGCCATCCGCTGGCTTGCCATCAGGGTGAGAATACCTCATTACAACGAGATTGTTATTCTCTATTTTGTTTATTATGTCCTGAGGGGCATACAAATTCCCATCCATATGAGCGACCGGAATATGCAGCCTCTTAATACCCCTTGTAAATATTGATGGTGAATCCGCTTCAATCCTCAAATCTACCCATCTGCATTGATATCTCAGGCTGTTATTGGGTTCTAAAGAGACCTCAGCATCCCCAATGATCCCCTTCAGGCCGGGAATAATGCCAAGATTTACCATAATCTGAAATCCATTACAAATCCCAAGCATGAGGGTATCCCTTTCAATAAAATCTATAAACTCATCCAATAAATTGTTTTTTATTCTGTTTGCCATGGCCTTGCCGCTGCCGGTGTCATCCCCATAAGAGAATCCCCCAGGGAAAACAAAGATTTGATAATCATCGAGTATCAATGGATTTGAAATAATATCATTGATGTGTACAATCTTTGCGAGAGCGCCGGCCTTATCAAAGGCATATCTGGTCTCTTCATCGCAATTTATTCCATAACCGGTCAAAACAAGCGCATTCGGCTTTGACATGTTTCGTTCCTTTGATTAAAATAATTCACCAACCAGCGGCAGTCATTGCCATTATAGCCTGCTCAACCGGTCTTTTCCGAGGATAGAGCCTCTTCCCAATACCATGAGTTAGCCAGATTGGCAAACCTCCCCAACTCAAGATTCTAAGTCCATATCCAAAGGCAAGGACATCCTCTGTCTGATCCTCATCTTCACAGGGCTGAGATAATTCTGCCCGTGAGAATATATGAGCATAATCAAAAAACAGATTCACCCTTAAACGCTTATGTAGATTAAAACTGTATTTTAGGTTCATTAAACCGAATTCCTCAACAAATCTGAACTCATCCAGCGTGAATCCATGCACCACATCCAATTTCACATTATCAATGGTGGATCCGAATCTAGGTCTGGTAAGGAAGTCGTTATCCACCCCGCCCTTATATCGTAATCTCAATACAACATTGTGATTGTTATTTAATAACAGCCCTGAAGTTAGAATGGATGAATAAATAATAAAGGTTTTTGCCTCCCCTCCTATCTCATAATCGGGGGGTTCGCCCCATCTCCCCCATCTGCTCCTAATGCCATATCCGATCCAGGAGGTTAGTTTAATCCCCTCTGTAAGTTGGTCCACCCCTTTCTCCGTTAATCGATCAAAGCCAAAATCAATCCTTGGGAATATATTTATATGGTTTTTGGGCATAATAAAGTCTGAACCAGTATCCCTTTTAATAAAAAAATATTGTCTAGAGTCTAATGAGAATGCAAAAGAGGTACTCCATGGAAGAGAACATTTCAGGGAAATTATCTCAGAGATGTAATTAGTATAAAATCTCTTTTCCTTTTGTAAAATTCCGCCCGCAAACCCGAAGTTCGTCCCACTGGCATATAGAAACGATCCGATTACTGTCTCGCTCAGGGTGGTATTTCTCCAAGGAAATTTACGCTGTATGCATCTAGCCGTTAATTTATAACCAACCCATAATAACGATAAATCTATATTAGTATTAAATATATCCTCCTGTTCTGTTTTAAAGACCGGAGCAAAATTAGAGTTCCTGTCATCTGTAGGCATCTCGCCTATCAATAGTATAATTGTATTTATATCTTTAGGGGATTTTTCTTTTAATTGATTTATTTCAACCTCATCCTGACTAATTCCCATCTCTCTTGGAAATATCTCTTTCTCAGCAATATCATTATCCCATTCCTCTCTCTCAATTATACTCTCTCCTTCAATGGAAATCACTGGAAAGGGCGCATGTATCTGTGCTGTTGTAAAGATAAACAGCGCCTTAATGATGATGGAGATACTTTTTCCCTTCCGCTTGACTTTAGAACTGCGACTTCCGATCCTTATATTCATCACTTTCAAGTAAGTAAATCTATCAATCATCCTTCTGTACATTTATAGAATCACAGGACTATCTTTTAACAAATCAGCAAAAGGGATCGGCTTTCCCATCCCTAACAAATAATTGCTTTCAGGAAAAATTACTACCCTTTGTGATTATAATCCTTGAGATCCTATAGGCTCGTCTTTTGAGAGATGGCAAACCCAGGGTCAATGTTGATAAAATGGAGTAGAGTCTATTTGCATTTTTTATCATGCTAATCTCTATTGGTTTAGGACTCGACTCCAGGCCATATTTTTCTGGCTTGTCCTTCAGTATTGTGATCACATGAAGACCGCTGAATTGATCTTTACCATATATGCTCGCTTTAGGATACTCATCCTTAATCTTTTTGAGTCTCTTGCTAGCCCTATCCAAGACCTTTATCCTATCATCATAGAGTATAGATTTTGTCGGGCATACTGCAGCGCATGCAGGGATATCCCTTTCATTAACGGTACATGCATGGCATTTATATGCCTTGTTCTTCTTAATCGGTTTATCAATTCCATATTCGTTAAAATCCCTATCGCTTACATGGGGCACATTATAAACGCATTCTTCCTGACAGGCGCCACAACCAATACATATATTCTGGTCTATTACAACCCAGCCTCCCCTCTTGGAGATGGCCTTTACCGGACACACCCTTAAACAATTTGGCTCTTCACAATGATAGCATTTCTGATGCATTATCTGCCAAAGTGGCTTCTCAGGGTCTTCCCGATCCAATTCATAAAACCTCACAAGATTATAGGTTATTGCTGAAAGCCCTTTCGGATTCGTATACTCAGGGGCGGCAAAGAAGCTTGTATCCTCAGCAGGAAGATTATTCCACTGCTTACAGGCGACCTGACATGCCCTGCACCCCATACATTTGGTTGTGTCGATCAAGAATGCCTTTTCCCCCATCGGTCACTCCTCTTTGTTAATATCTACGAGAAAGGCAATAGGCTCATTATTCTCTAGGTTAATATTGTTATAATAAGGTCTGCCCCTGCCATAACCAAGGGCGAAATGACTGTGAATCCCAATTATCTCAATATCCCTGCCATTTATCCTAAGCGGCTGCAACCTCCCTGTTACCAAAGCAAAGGCGCTCATCCTGCCAAAGGGGGAGCTGATCTCAACCCTGTCCCTATTCCTTATCCCCTTCTCCCATGCCAGGCTAGGGCTGATCTCACAAAATATATCCGGAGACAACTCTGAGAGCCATGGCATATTCTTAGTCATAGCGCCTGATCGCCAATGCTCTGTCACCCTGAAATATGTGGCCAGATATGGAAAGGAGTCGGGCTTGACGTGTTTATTCACAATTATCTGTAAAATTGGATAATTATTCTGAGAACTCAATATGTTGATACTTGGGCTCCACTTTGACTCATAGTGTTCAGGTATGGGACCGCCTGTCATAGTATTGGCAAATAATCTTCCGACGCCCTCAGGCAGCATTATAAAGGGATTCATCATGTCAGGGGCGGCATCCTCGCCGCCATGGACCATATCTCCTTCCCATTCACTTCCATTCCAACTGGCAACCCGCTTGGCGGGATTCCATGGATCGCCCTCCCTGTTTACCCCAGCCCTGTTATAGAGCACTCGACTATTGGCTGGCCAACACCAGGCCCATTCCGGATACATTCCAAGCCTGTTAGACCCGTCCTTCATGCCCCGCCTGGCCATCATATTGCATCCATCATTATAGCTTCCACAATAAAGCCAGTTACCGGATGCTGTGGAACCGTCATTTTTCAAGGAGATAAAATCCCCTAAAGGCTTCTTTGTGTTCCAATCAAAACCATTGATCTCCCTGGCAACCATATGGGGACTTGGGGCATCCCCGTCATCATGAAAATTCCAGTAAGCATTTAATATTGGATCTGGGAACCTGGCCCCCTTGTCCCTCTCATAGAGTCCCCTGATTTTTCTGAATAAATTATCAACTATCCATAAATTATCCCTTATCTCATCTGGCGGCGAAACAGCCTTATATCCCCACTGAACCCATCTCCCTGCATTGGTGACACTGCCCTCCCTCTCAATTGAATTGGATGAAGGGAGGAGAAATACCTCGGTCTTGATCCTCCTGGGATTTGCACCGCTCCTCTTCCAGAAGTTAGATGTCTCTGTTTCAAAGATGTCAACAGCCGCAAGCCACTCAAGATTCTCCAGAGATTTTGCAGCCGCTTCATTATAGAAGCATCCGACTAGCGGGTTTGCGCCAATTAGGATAGCGCCCTTGTGCCTGCCATCGCCCATATTATTAAATACATCGACATTCCCATAGGCTCCGCTGACCTTAGGCAGCCAATCATAACAAAAATCATTCTCCCTATTGGCGGCATCTCCGTAAAAGGCCCTTAAAAGACTGACCATATACTTCCAATTATTCTTCCGCCAATTGATGCTCATCGGATCATTTGCTGAAGGTATTGTCTTGCTTATATATGCATCCAGATTTGGATGTTTCCTTGTTTCCGGTATTGGCAGATATCCAGGTAAAGAATGCCAATGAATGCAGTGATCCGTAGCGCCCTGAATATTCGCCTCATGTTTAAGGGCATTTATGCCGCCCCCCGCCACGCCAATATTACCCATAAGCAACTGAAGCAGGGCAAATGCATGAATAGCATGAGACTCTCCAGCATGTTGATCCTCATTCATAGAATACATTATTGTCGCCGCCCTGTCGGGCTTATGGGTGGAGGTAAATATCTCAGCGATCCTTATAAATGCATCCTCAGGACAGCCTGTCAGGCTTGAAATCCTTTCGGGCGTATATCGCGAATAGTGCTCCTTCAAGAGCTGATAAACTGAGTTGCGATTCCTGAGGGACACATCCATCCTGGGGACGCCCTTTCGATCCTTCTGATATGCCCAGCTCGACCTATCGTATTCTCTATTCTTAGCATCGTATCCGCTGAAGATACCATCGTGAAAACTGAATTCCGGATTTATCAGATATGCGCCATTAGTATATTCAATCATATATTTCCTGTTGATCCGATCATGTTGAAGGGCATAGTTGATGATTCCGCCAATAAAAGCGATCTCAGTCCCGGGCCGAATCGGCGCATAGAGATCAGCCAGTGAAGAACTCCTCGTAAATCTTGAATCAATGCTCAAGAGCCTAGCATCCCCCCCCTTTGCCTTCATTATATATTTGAATGAAACCGGAAAATCTTCAGCCGGATTGCTGCGGATCATCATTATTACGTCAGCATGCTGTATATCAATCCAATGATTTGTCATTACGCCATGCCCAAAGGCATTCTCCATCCCCTCAACAGTCGCTGAGTATCCCCTAATGCCCTGATTCTCTAGATATGTTATACCGAGTATCCGCGCGAACTTTGTCCAGGCATAACACTCCTCATTGGTAAGGGCGGTACCGCTGAATCCAGTTATACCGGCGGTTCTATTCACTATAAAGTTATCCTCCTTCTCGAGGAAGGTCTTATCCCTTGTCCTTTTGATCCTGTTAGCGATCTTTTTAATGGCCGCATCCCAGGATATCTCTCTCCACCTGGTGGAATAGGGAGCGCGGTATAACACCCCTTTGGGCCTCATGTCATTGAGAGTGGTCGCCTGATATAGGGCTATCCCCTTCGCGCAGAGGGAACCCCTATTAATCGGATGATCAGGATCCCCCTCAATGTTAACCACTACCCCATCCCTCACAGCGACAACCAGGCCGCACCCTACACTGCAATAGGGACATATGGTAGTAACCTCGATGGTCCTTTTCAGCTTATGAGGCTTTGTCTTACAGCTATTCAGGAATGGCACGCCCCCAAGGAATGTCCCGGAAATGGTCATCCCGGAGAGCTTCAGAAATTTCCTTCTGGTTACATCCATATAAATACTCCCGCATAATACAACTCAGAGAAGTCAAATCAAGGCTTGAGATATAGGGATCACACACCCTGTCACAATATTTTGAGAAGTATTTACCGTGAAATGAATATTAAGTCAATTTAATTATTTAATGAATGCTAATGCTATGGGCAAGTTCTCAAGAAATAGAAGGAAAATCCCCCAGGGGATAAACCCTCTCCCCCATGTACCCAATGGCTATCCCCAAGGGGATAAACCTCATCCCCTATGTACCTACGGCTATCCCCCAGGGGATAAGCCCCATCCCCTGTGTAACTACGGCTATCCCTCAGGGGATAAGCCCCTTCCCCTATGTGCTGATTGCTCTTTATCGATGATTATCGATGTCGTGAATTCTGATTATAATGGGATTGGCGCAAAGGGATGGCTTGATATCAGTCGCTTAATAAGCGAACCAGAGAACCTCTAGACGGGAGGCAAGCGCTCAGATTAAACATTAAAACGACGAGGTTTCGAAATGCGGACTCCCCTGCGCAAAGCAGGTTTGCGGTTAGGGATTATATATAAATCTGGAACTGGATAGTCCCCTTTTTCTCGCCAGAACTAGCCTTATGATCATTATTAAGGGGATTCTGATATTCAATCTTTAGGTTGGCATTATGCCCGTCAATAAAATAATTCACACCCCCAATAGCATATGCCCTTTCATAATCACCAGATACGTCCCCCCAGTCTTCATAGGTCCAGGAGAGGTATTTGCATACAAGTTGAATGTTTCCATTGAAGAGGAATCCTATCTGTCCAAAAAATCCATATTGATCATGAGCAGAAAAGGAATAATAGGGCCTGTTCTTCACATCTATAAAGGCACCCTGAATCGCAAGCGCCATGCCCTCCCCAAGGTCATAATCGATTACAGCGTCCACTGTCCAGGCCCTGTAGGCCTGAAGCCCGCCATATCCCCCTGTATTAAAATCATAATCTCGAAACGCATGGTTCTGATAGTCAAAACCCGCGCCCAGTGAGATGATCCTCTTTTCGCCAAGATAATTTCCGCTATAGTAGAAACCTGTCTCCGGATCCATCAGATTGATCTGGATTCTGCCACAATATCGCGGATAATCGTAGGGATTGATGTCATCGCTAGCAGTATCTTCAGTATAATTATAATTCTTAGAGACTCCCTGCCAGATCCCGATTCTGTAATCGATGAGCCCCTTCTTGCCATTCAGGGTATCCAGAAGAAGCCCCCTTACCTCTACCCCAGTGTCTCTCCATACATTTGTTATCCCCCTTAAGGGGATCACCTCCTCATTATAATCAACACCGAGAAGATGAGCCGAATACTGCCTGTTATGGTGCATAAAGGGCACTGATATCATTCCCGCTGCGATCTGAAGCTCATCCGCTGCCCTGTAATTGATATAAGCATCCTGGGTGAATGCCTTATTCTCGCCATCACTATCATTATCATACTCGCCTATTCTGAAATCATCGGTCTGCATAAAAAATGTTACATCCCTGGCAACCTGCCCCTCAAGAATAATTCTCGACCTTCTCACTATAAAATTCTTGGACCAAATGGCGTCATCACTCTCATTCTCACCGGATTGAGGAAAATATGTATTCTGTGTATACCCCTGTACCTGTAAAAGATAATGAACCGAAATCCATCTGTTCTCGCCAAAGGTTAATCTTGTAATGCGCTTATCCTCTGCTAATAGCGGCATTGCCAGCGACATAGTCACCATTAGTGTTACAATATATCTCGATATTCTTAACATATGATAATCCATAAATAGGTAATATTATTGTACGCTTAGTAATTATCATAAATTGCACCTGCAAAAGATGATAATCCCTAGGATGAATCAAGCTCTTTGGATTTATGCATTAAATCCTAAATAATTCAGTTATACCATTTAAGCCGATCAATATATATGCAAGCCTTGCTGAGCAGGGCAATAGGCATAGTGATAATCTATAATCGGTTGTAGGGGTGACCCAGTGGATCACCCCTACTAAACCCTTTTACCCCAAATACTCGCGTTGACCCTTGAATTTGCAAATTATAACAACATTTATAGGACTCATCGGTTTCTAAAACCTGAGTAAATAATTAACGATATTTATTCAAATAGAAAACTACAAAATCGAAAAAATCACATGTTGTAGTATTTATAGAACACTTCTTAACCTATGAGTAATAAGCTGCATAATGTTTATTGATATTGTAGGATTCTCTTTTAGTGTCAATAAAAAATCATTCCTCTTAATAGATAAAAACCTCGTTTTTTCCATGGTTTTCACGCTTGCGCTTCTCGGTTCTTTGTCAATAATGGAGAGTTCTCCGATACAGCTTCCGGAATTCAGCCTACTCAAGACCCGATCCCTTGTATAGACCTCAACCTCCCCTTCCAATATGATGAAGAGTTCGTCGCCAATTTCACCCTGTTTAATGATAACCCTATCCTTCGGAACCTCAATCTCCTGTGTAATATTTGAAATGTGGATCAGTTCATTTATCTGTAATCCACTGAATAGGGCATTCTCCTTTAGAAATGTAATCTTTTCAATAAGTGAAAGCATCTCAATCCCCTCCTTTGAGTTTATATCAATCGATTCAAAGGGATTCGTCTTGATATTTCTCAGGCTAACATCCTGGAAAAGGATAAATAGAGAGAAATTTAATATATCAAGGATCTCATTAGTAAAATTCTCGGTTAAATGGTTCAATGATTTTATTGATTCATCATTCAGAAATATATCTATTTTCTGATGAATCCTTTCTCCTTCAACAAAAATTGATAGGGCCTTTTTGGTCTGCCTTCCCGAGGTTTCAATATATTCAAGCAGACAGTTGTCTAAATCCCTATCCTTCAAGAATAGAATGGACTCATAGGCTTCTTCAATATTTGTGCCGGTAAGTATGGCTATAGCCTTTAATATGAGATGCTTGTGAAATTCAATAATATCCTCTATACAATTACACAGGAATTTAGGGATCATTGGATTACTAAGGGCATCCCCCCTGATCCCTTTTATTGAATCGATTAATTCTACCAGTTTTATTATCCTATTGATCTCAAAATCAATAAAGGTATCAATTGTATCCCTGGGCCTATGGTTCATGCTCATCATGTAATTAAGATAATTTGAGAGCCTTGCACAATCCTCTTCCTGAAACAACCGCCCTACAATTCTTACAGCAGTTGTTTCATCATATTTGAAAAGCCTTCCCATCTGGTCTTGAGAAATATCTTTCCTATAATCCAGCAGGATTGTCTTATCCGCCTCGCTTATTTTGCCAGCTAACATGGAGAGATTAATAAGATAATTGATCTCCGCATCCCGATAAACATGAAATATTTTTTTTAACTCACAGGCTGACAATTTATTTGAAAAGGGGATAAGGCTTTTCAAAAATTGAATATTTCCAGTTGCTAATGCAATATCCACAAGATGATTTAAAAAGTATAAATGAGGCAGAACCTGGATAATTATTACAAACTCAATGGATTCCATTTCTCCCTGTAGTATGCCCTCTTTGATCTCCATAACAGACTCAATGCAAAAACTATCCAGATCCCTATCATCGCTAATCATTCCATGCTTGGATAGGAGTATTGAAATTGCATATTCTTCGCTCTTCAGGGTTTTATGATATCTATGCCTGAGGAGCCTCTCCCTCTCTTCATATCCCAATTCCGTTAATAGGTACAGGGCCCTGCCCCGAATAAAGGGTTCCTCATCCTGGAGAGCCTTGGATATGATAGGCATAGTCAGATCATGCCTCTCAGCGTCTAAAAGATTTATGATGCCCTCCTTGGTGTGAGTTGATAATCGGTCGAAATGGCGATTAAGTAGGGGCAGCATATTCAGCGCCAGCTCCCGATTAAACAGAAACTCTATTGTCTCCAGATTTTCTTCCACCCAGATTGGATCGGATAAGAGGTTTGAATAATCATCAAATTTTGGATATTCCTCATCCCCCTCAATCGTGTCAAAGGAGAGCCTCTTCCTTAATGATTTTATATATGCCCTATTCTGGCAATATGTGAACAATAGATAAAGCGCCCCTATTGATAGTGTTAAAACATAGCCTTCATAGATTGAGAAGCCCTCGCTTATCAACAGGATAATCCCGCCCCCAATGATCATTCCAATGGGACTTATTATTCCGCTAATAAAGGATTTGAACTCCGCAATCCTATCCCTGGGAGATGCCGCAATAATCGTATTATAGATAGGGGTCCTTATAATTACGCTAAGATTCTTTCTCCAGAACCTTATCAATATCCCTATTATAATATTAGGGAAGGCGATAAATAATGAAATTAGCGATAAAAATGAGATGGGATAGACAAGGTTGGAATTCCGCACACCTATCCGATCAATTACCCCTGAGACTATAAAAAACTGAATAAAGAGGGTGATGAAGTCTGTAATAAAGGTATACATGGAAAGAAAAGCCGCGAGTTCATTTTTCGTATGAAAAATATTGTTAAAAATTCTGGAAAAGTAGAACTCAGAAATCTGATTGGCTATGGACATCATGAATACAGCAATAGCTGAATATAAAAAAATTGGCGATGAATATGTAATCTTAAATCTTCTGAAGATTTTTTCAAATACTGTATAATCCGGCAGCAATTCGAACCTGCTGATTCTTGCATGCTCCTTGCTGATGCCTTTAGAGAATCTCAGCAGGAGAAAGGGGATAAATAGCAGAAAAGCGTTTATTGCCCATATATAAATGCCGTATTCTGATATGCTCTCTGAAAAGAGGGTAAAGACTATGAGGCTGATCAGTATCCCCCCCAACTTGGCGCCGCCCATGAGGAAGGGCAGTATCCTCTTTGAGCTTCTCAAATTGAGGAATTGAAAGGCAAAATTAAAAAAATGCATATCCAGAAAAAAGGTAAAGAGGTAATTGCCCATATACATATAGAAGGGAAGCCATGAATAGTTGCCCTGTAAATAAACAGAGGCCAAGAGTATCATTATTGTGGAGAAGCCAATTAAAAAGATATAGGCCTTTTTAAGGGACATCTTTAATAAAAAATAATTGTAGCATATGCCTGCTGTTATAATGGCAGCTCCATTATATATAAAGAATCTCGACAAACCCTCTGCGCCGTATTCCTTTAAGAATATGGTTTCAGAGAATATCTGACCTATGGCAAAGAAGGAACCTGATAAAAAGTATAAGGCAAAGAGGGGTATCACAAAGCCAAGCTCATCCCTCCTAATGGAAAGGATATTCAACGCGGTTCTTCTAAAATTCATTATCGCTCTACTCCCCCCTCCCCTTCAATTATTGATCATCTTGATTTTAATATTAGTGGGAATTTTGTAAATTGAAAAACAACTTCTAATTTTTATGCAACTTCAAAATTGTATTCAATAATGTTTTTCCTGTTTTATCAATTAGGATTTTTAATGGGCTGTGTTGCACCTCAAATTTGAATTCCGGCCCCCTTAAGCATCTCATAGTTTACTAAAAAATGGAGCTTTTTAATAAAGTTCTACTAATTATACAATTTTGTATTTTTTATCATTTTTTAATATTGTTGAACAATTACAAAAATTATAAAATATTTATAATTTTTCCTTGACTCAATCTTCCATGTAATTTCTATTGTTTTTTGTGCTTATCAATCAATATTTTTTTAATAATACAAATATGAATATGGATGCTGAATATGACTGAAAAATATGGAGAAAAATTAGCTTTAGCCTTCATCATAATACTCGCTATAATAGGAATTATAGGATATTCCCTTCAGAGTTCAGAATCACCCATAAGAGTACTCTTTAAAACAAAGGGTGGAGCAGTGATTTTTGATCATCGAGCCCACCTTTCAGAGAATGAGTATGGAATAAAATGCATAGAATGCCATCACGACATTGATGATGAGACAAAGGCTAATGAAAAAAACTGTAGAAGTTGTCATGGTCCTGGAAAAGAATGTGATGCAATATGTGAGGATGCCCCTGTTCATAAGCAATGCATCGGCAACAACTGTATAGAATGTCATAACAAACAGGGGATGGACGCAGGCGAATGCAGTCTTTGTCACCGTCAATAATATCAGCAAATTTTTAGTAATTTACATAGATTAGAAAAAAACGGATTTAGGAAGATAACATGAATTTAAGAACAATATTCGGCATTCTGCCACCAAAGCTAATCTATTCAGATGACAATCTACCCATTGAAGAGTGTTCACTCCCCCAAAAGTCTATTATTCTACAAAGCAGCGAAGATCCAATAACGTTAGAGGTAGGCGATAAGCTAAAAAGTGGAAAAAAGTTGGAGTCATGCAGCATAGAGACGGGAATGTTCTCCCCTGTCACAGGTACCATCACGGAAATATCTACAATCAAGTGGACTGATGGAAAGGAGTTTACAGCAATAACGATTGAAACATCAGGTAGTGATGAATGGGATTCTTCTTTAAATGAAGGAGAGGATTTATCAAACAAGAGTTCAGAGGAAGCACAGGCTAAATTAAAGGAACTCGGTTTTGATCTTGGTATTTCTAATGATAAAAGGATTGATACAATAATAATAAATGGGCTTGACTCTGATTTGCTTGTTTCTAAAAACCAACAGATTCTCAGGGAAAAGCACGAGAACATCAAAGAGGGTGTTGAGCTTTTAAAGAAGATAACTGGAGCTAAGAGGGCAGTTTTGGCCATTCCCAATAACATATCAGGCCTCTCTATAGGCACAGAGATAACAGCGGTTAATCCTG
Organism: Spirochaetota bacterium; assembly: GCA_034190085.1. Lineage (NCBI taxonomy): Bacteria > Pseudomonadati > Spirochaetota > Spirochaetota bacterium. The sequence goes on along the minus strand of JAXHTS010000035.1, from coordinate 95,445 downwards.
TCCATCCCAATGGGATGTCCGACATGCTCCCCAGGTTAGTGTTAACCGATGGCGAAATTGATAATTCCTCAGTTTATAGTGTTGAATTATTGAACTCAATCGTTGAGTCACTTAAAAGTGGAAAACCTCCGGTTCATAAGGTTATTACACTAATAGATAAGGGAGGCAAAGCCCTTAAGAATTTACGTGTAAGGATCGGCACACCAATATCAGTCGTTCTTGAATCAAATAACATTGCCATCCAAGATAATGATAAGTTAATATTAGGCGGGCCAATGCTGGGCGAGGTCACATATCTTGCGGATTTTCCGGTTACCCATAAAACCGAAGCCATTTATATTCAGGATAGTGAAGAAGTAGCCCCTATCGCTAATATAACATGTATTAATTGCGGAAAATGTGTGGATGCTTGTCCCTATAATCTCCAGATCAATCTTTTGGGTAGATATTCTGAATTCTCATTATTCGAGAGATGTGAGGAGTTAGATATTGATTATTGCATTGAGTGTGGTCTTTGCGCATATGTATGTCCTGCCGGTAGGCCTCTTGTACAATATATACAGTTTGCCAAACATGAAATAAAGGAATTGAAGAATAAGGAAGAGGAAGAGAGTACACAATGACAACACAAGCAACAGCTTCTCAAAAGTTAGTAGTTTCTCCATCGCCGCATATTCATTGTGGCGAAAAAGTTTCACATCTATACTATACCATCTTAATAGCGCTTCTCCCTGCAGTCATTTCAGCAGTCTATTATTTCGGATTTCATGCGATAAGGGTTATGGCAGTGGCCATATCGAGCGCTATGGCATCGGAATGGATTATTCAAAAATTATTCAAAAAATCAGCAACAATAACTGATGGTAATGCCATTTTAATAGGATTATTGTTTGCATTGATAATCCCACCAAGCGTGCCCTGGTGGTTGGTTATTATTGGATGCTTTATTTCGATTCTTATAGGCAAGGAACTCTTTGGCGGTACTGGGTCAAATCCATTCGCTCCTGTGCTTATTGGATGGGCAGTACTCCGAATATCATGGGCAGACCTTATGAATTTCGATCTGGCCATGATAAATTACGATCTTGGAGTCTCCATGGAGTACCCTCTCTCAGTTTTAAAGAGATTAGGCGCATCTGGTGTGAGTAATATTCAAACATCAGACCTGTTAATGGGCAAGCAGGCTGGCGGAATGGGAGCATCAGCCATACTATGGATTATAATCGGCGGTGTATTCCTTATGATAAGGGGGGTTATACCTTGGAGGCTTTCCTTATCCTTCCTGATTGGAGTGATAATCTTTTCAACCCTCTTTCATCTCACTGATTCAACTAAGTATGCAGGTCCCATCTTCCATTTATTGACTGGTAATGTGATGATTGGAGCATTCTTTTTAGCAACTGATTATTCAAGCTCACCAGCAAATAAAATTGCCATGATTGTCTATGGGATTTCATGTGGTTTCCTTATTGTAATATTCAGGATTTGGAGCGTTTATCCTGACGGTGTTGTATTTGCGATACTAATTATGAATATCTTTAATCCTCTAGTTGATAAGATCACCCCAAAAATACCAGGCAAAAAAGAGTAAAGGATATAGTCATATGAAAGAAATCATTAAAATGATCGTTGTATTATCAGTGATATGCGGTGTTTGTGGTTTTTTATTGGCAATGGTTAAAGCGCAAACTGAAGAGCGTATCGAAGAGCAGGTCTTATTGAATGTAAAGGGGCCGGCAGTAAACAAGGTGCTTGCAGGCTCCACAAATGATCTTATTAAGGATCGAAAAAAGATCACCCTTGGCGAAGAGGAGATGGTGGTATTCGTAGGCAAAAAGGATAATGAACCCTGGGGGGTCGCCTATGAGATGAGCGCTGGAGGTTTTGGTGGCGACATTGGCGTTATCGTAGGATTTGATCTAAATACAAATACATTAGCTGGAATTGGTGTTACGACTCACAAGGAAACCCCTGGAGTTGGTTCAAAAGTAAAGGACGATAATGCTTATGCGGATAATTTTAAAGGAAAATCCATAAAGGATAATTTCAAGATAAAGAGTGATGGCGGTGTAATAGATGCTATAACCGGCGCAACGATTTCTTCAAGGGGCGTGTGTACAGCAGTACGTAATGGAGTTGGATTGTTTGAGGAAATTAAATCTAAAATGAAATAAATCACTATAATTAGGAGTTAATAATGTCTCTTATAAAGGATTTTACAAGGGGATTATGGAATGAGATACCACCATTCAGGCTGGTATTAGGTCTCTGTCCAACACTTGCAGTAACTAAGTCTGCGGATAATGGTTTAGGAATGGGTATTGCTGCAACATTTGTGCTCCTTTGCTCAAATATAATTGTATCATCACTTCGTAATATAATTCCTAAGAAGGTACGAATAGCGAGTTACATAGTAATTATTGCCACCTTTGTAGTAATTGTTGAGCTTACAATGCAGGCATATGTTTATTCACTCTATGAACAGCTTGGAATATTCATTCCATTAATAGTAGTTAATTGTATTATACTCGGGAGGGCTGAGGCCTTTGCATCAAAAAATCCGGTCATAAACTCAGCAGCCGATGGTTTAGGAATGGGATTGGGATTTACAATATCCCTCACTGTTCTGGGTGCTCTTCGTGAGGTATTAGGAAAGGGTACACTTTTTGGTTTGAATATTATGGGGGACGCTTTTCAACCATTCAACTTTATGGTTGAGGCTCCAGGCGCCTTTGTATGCCTTGGCGTACTTCTAGGGCTTATGAATGTTGTAAGTGAGTAGTGATAAATTCACGTATAGGTCACCAAATAGATCATCATTTAGCAACTCATTAGTATAGAGAGAGGATAGGATGGAATATATAGTACTCATAATCAGCGCTGTTTTAGTTAAGAATATTTTACTTGCAGAATATCTTGGCAATTGTCCCTTTGTTGGGGTTTCTAAAAAGATGGATACTGCAATAGGAATGGGAATGGCGGTAATATTTATCTTAACCCTTGCAGGATTAATCACCTGGATTGTTCAGAAATATGCATTGGAACCGCTTGATATTGTATATCTACAGACAATTATCTTTATTCTTGTTATTGCATCATTAGTTCAGCTCGTAGAGATGTTCTTAAAGAAATCAGTCCCACCACTATATCAGGCTCTTGGTATATTCCTGCCGCTTATCACTACAAACTGCGCAGTTCTTGGTGTTGCTATTATGAATATAAAAAAAGATCACGATTTTATTGAAATGTTAATCTTTTCCTTTGCTTCTGCTATTGGTTTTACCCTTGCACTCATTATGCTCGCAGGCTTAAGGGAGAGATTTGAAATATCAAACATCCCTAAACCCCTTCAGGGTACAGGCATTGCATTGATATCAGCAGGCCTCATGGCGCTAGCATTCTTCGGATTTGTCGGTGTTGACAGCGCTCTCAAGGCACTATAAAAACTAACTATAAATTTTTACTTATGATAATACCTACTATATTTTTACTAACTTTAGGCATGGCAGCTGCGGTTGGTTTGTCTATAGCCTCAAGGCTCTTTTATGTATGGGAAGATCCCAAAATCGTTGAGGTAGAAGAAGCCCTTCTTGGCGCAAATTGTGGAGGCTGTGGTTATGCTGGATGTTCAGCTGCAGCGGTAGCAATTGTAAGCGGTGAGGCATCAGCCAATGTATGCATTGCTGGCGGGCCTGATATAGCCAACAGAGTCGCTGAAATAATGGGAGTCACCGTTGAGATCGGTGAGCCAGAGTTGGCCAAGATGTATTGTCTTGGTGGAGAAAGAGCTGAGGATAGATTTACTTACAACGGTATAAACGATTGCAGGGCTGCCTACTTATATGCTGGTGGAGACAAGGAATGCGAGGTGGGTTGCCTTGGATTTGGCAATTGCATAAAGGTATGCCAGTTTGGCGCTATTGAAATGGGCAAATTAGGTGTGCCTGTCTTTAATCCAGATAAATGCGTATCCTGTGGGTCCTGTGTAAAGACGTGCCCTAAAGGGATCATCTCCTTAGTGCAGACGTCAACCAAGCTATTACACCTAAACACAAATGATGAATGCCTGGCCCCCTGTAGACAGCGATGCCCCGCACAAATTGATATTCCTTCTTATATCGATGCCATTCGCTATGGAGATTATGAGAAGGCTGTACAAGTTCTAAAAGAACGAAATCCTCTTATACTTACTTGCGGTCGCATCTGCCCTCACCCATGTGAGGATTGGTGTAGGCGTGGGGAAAGCGGCCAGGATGATCCAGTAGCCATAAACATGTTAAAGCGATTTGTTGCTGATTGGGAGATGAAATCCGGCAAAAGGATAGAGATTTCATTAGCCCCAAATACCGGTCATAAAATAGCTGTGATAGGGGGCGGTCCAGCGGGATTGAGCTGTGCCTATTTTTTACGCAGACTTGGTCATGATATTACTATTTTTGAATCAATGCCTAATCTGGGTGGGATGCTTCGCTATGGCATTCCAGAATACAGATTGCCAAAGGCAATTTTAGATTGGGAGATTAAGGGAATACTCGATCTCGGAATTGAAGCGAGAACCAACGCGCGTTTTGGGGAAGATTTTGACACTGGTTTCCTACTCTCATCAGGATATAAGGCAATATTCCTGGCAGCGGGCGCATGGATAAGTTCAGACATGCGTTGTGAGGGTGAGGATATGGAGGGCGTATGGGGTGGAATAGACTTCCTAAGACAAAGGGACCTTGGAATCGATGTAGATGTGGGCAAACGTGTAGTCGTAGTAGGTGGTGGGAACACTGCCATTGACGCAGCTCGAACCTCTAAGAGACTGGGCGCTGATGTAACCCTACTCTATCGACGCAGCCGAAAGGAGATGCCGGCAAATGAGGTAGAGATTATCGCAGCCGAGGAAGAGGGTATAAATTTTCACTTTCTGGCAGCACCCACACGTGTTATTGGAAATGATCAAGGGGTTGCAAGTAAGCTGGAATACATTAAAATGGAACTCGGTGAACCCGATGAATCAGGAAGGAGAAGACCAGTTGAGATACCTGGTTCAGAGACCACCCTTGAGGTCGACACCATTATAGCTGCAATTGGTCAAAAGGTTGATGTCTCTTATGTTGAAGAGAGTTCTAAACTTGAAAAGATACAATATACACGCTATAAAACAATAGATGCCAATGAGGATACTTGTCAAACAGATATTCCATATCTCTTTACAGCAGGCGATTACTTTACTGGTCCTGCTTTGGTGGTTGATGCTATAGGCGGTGGCAGGAGAGCAGCGCGAGCAATACATCTATTTGTATCAGGTAAAGACTTAATCCCACAAACAGATCTACAGAAAAAACGTATACCAGGAACAGAAATCAAAGCAATTGACGGTATAATCAAAAAAAAGAGAGTTGAAATGCCAGAACTTCCTGTGGATGAACGCATCACAAACTTTCAGGAAGCAGAACTAACAATAACCGAGGAAGAAGCTTTGAATGAGGCAAGGCGATGTTTGAGATGCGGACTCACCTGCTATTGGCGTGATGATGAAGAACGTATTGCTTAACATATTTTAAATACAAGAAGATAAGTCTTTAATAATTATATAAACATAACAATTTGCAGCTTTGCTGTAAAATGATCAGCAAAATCAGAAATCTATAAAAAGGGATTCAAGACATGCTAATACCAACCATATTTCTTATAAGCCTTGGCTTTGTGGCTGCTGTTGGCCTCTCAATTGCCTCCAAGGTATTCTATGTATGGGAGGATCCTAAGATCGAAGAGGTTGAGGATTCGCTACTCGGAGCAAACTGCGGTGGTTGTGGCTATGCGGGTTGTGCAGCAGCAGCGGCAGCGGTTGTAGCAGGAAAGGCTGGACCAGATATATGCGTAGCAGGGGGACCTGACATTTCCCTACGAGTTGCAGAGGTTATGGGAGTAAAGGTAGAGATAAAAGAGCCAGAGATTGCTTCTTCCAGCTGTAGGTATAGTATCGAGGAGGCTGACACAAAGTACAGCTATTATGGAGTAAATGACTGTAGGGCTGCAATGCTATTCGCTGGTGGCGCTAAGGAATGCCCAATCGGATGTCTCGGTTTGGCAACATGCGTAAGAGCATGCCCCTTTGGTGCTCTCTCTATGGGCGAGAACGGATTACCCTATGTTGATCAAAATAAATGCAGAGGGTGCGGAGTATGCGTAGAGTTGTGTCCAAAGAATATTATTAAGCTAACCTCCACCACGAACAGGATGATAGGTGAGAATAGATATGATGAGTGCACTACCCCATGTCAGAGGACATGCCCAACTGGTATAAACATACCGGCTTATATTAGGCAGATCACTTTAGGAAACTATAGAGAGGCTATCAGAATAATTAAGGAAAAAAACCCTTTGCCATTGATAGTTGGTAGGATCTGTCCAGCACCTTGCGAGTTTGAATGTCGTCGTAACTTTGTAGACGAGCCAGTGGCAATTAACAACCTCAAAAGGTTTGTTGCTGACTATGAGATGAATAATAAAGAAAGAGTACATCCATATAAAGCTCCAGAAACTGAGAACAGAGTCGCAATTGTAGGTGGTGGGGCGCAGGGATTGACAACAGCTTATTATCTTGCTTGTCTTGGACATCAACCAACTATTTATGAAGCAACATCAAAACTTGGAGGTATTGTTAGAAGTGTAATTGCAAAAACAAGATTACCTGATCATATCATTGACTGGGAAATTGATGGAATATTGAGTGCAGGTGTTAAAGCGAAAACGGATATGATCTTAGGAAACGATTATACAATTTCATCCCTTCTAAATGATGGATATGATGCGGTTGTGCTTTCAAGTGGAGGATTAGACAGCCGTAAGATTCTCAGGGGCAACATTGATCTTGAAGAGACGATCCCGGGTATATACATGCTTTTGGACTTTTTAGTAAGCTCATCAAGGGGAGAAAGCCTATCAATAGGCAAGAGTGTATATATAATCGGCGGTGGCAATTCCACACTACAGGCAGCAAGTATATGTAAAAAAAATGGAGCTGACAGTGTCACAATAATATATCCCTATACACGAGAGGATCTATTGTCAAGGGAGATAGATATTGAGAAGGCTGAGAGTGAAGGCATTAAATTCCTATTCTCAACAGTTGTCAATTCCCTTACTGGTGAAGAGGACCGTCTCTCCCAGATTGGGTTGAGAAAGAGTGATGGAACTACCGAAAAAAGAGATGTAGACACAATTATAGTAGCTACAGGACGTTTGTCTGACTTGGTATTTGTCAAAGAAAAAATCGACGAAGAAAATAAATCAACAACCAATTCAAAAGGATGGCATACACTCGAGACCTTCAAGATGTTTCCTGATAATAAAAGTGATGATATATTCAATCTTAGCGAGAATGCTATGATAAATGATAACATGGCTGTGGTTAAAGCAATTGGCAGGGGAAGAAAGATTGCCAGAGCAACGCATTTTTATCTTAATGAAAAGGAATTAACACCTCAAGAAAATATGATAAAAACTGATATGGAAATATTGGATGTTGAAGGTATTGAAAACGTTGATGCCATAACAAGGGAGATGATGCCAAAGAGCGAAATCGGTTTTCAGTATGGAGAGATTACCAGAATGTATGAGAAGACTGAAATCAATATAGGTCTAACCGAAGAAATGGCAAAGAAAGAAGCAAACAGATGTCTCGATTGTGGATTAATATGCTATAAGAAATCACAATAAATAACCATTATTATCTTATTTATTATATATAAGGGAGATGATTGATGACAATAAAGAGTGCTTATGAGATAACTAGTAATTTTAATAACTTCCTTGAAGTAGAAGAATTGGCCAAAAATAAAGAAACAGTTGATAACATATTATCTATGTATAAGAATAGACCGGGTGCCCTAATACCAGTTTTACAACAGGTACAACAGACATTAAAATATCTTCCACCTGTAGTGCAGGACTATATTGCACATGGTTTGAATATACCTTCAAGCGATGTCTTCGGTGTAGTCTCTTTCTATTCATTTTTTAGTATGACTCCTCGCGGTGAAAATATAATCAGAGTCTGTTTAGGAACAGCATGTTATGTAAAAGGCGCGGGGCAGATTGTTGAGAACCTTGAAAGAGGGCTTAACGTAAAGGTTGAAGAGGGAGGAACCACTGAAGACAGGAAGTTTACATTAGAGGTGGTTAGATGCATAGGGGCATGCGGATTGGCCCCGGTTGTTGTGGTTAATGAGGATACTTATGGAATGGTTGATCCTGCTAAGAGTATGGATATACTTAAATCCTATTAGTTGAATCAATATTTAATTTTATTTATTATTTTACTGCGGAGGTAAAATAAAATGCCCAAGCTAAAAATTGAAGACCTTAAAAAGATTAAAGAGGGGGTAAAAGGAACCCTAACCCTAAGAGAGGGAACACAGCGAGTAAAGATAACAGTACATATGGGAACCTGTGGGATAGCCGCAGGGGCAAGAAAGATAATGGACACCCTTCTAAAGGAGATAGAGAGTCGTGGAATTACAGATGTAATATTGACTTCATCAGGTTGTGCCGGTTTATGTAATCAGGAGCCTATGGTAACGGTTGAGATAAAGGGTGAAACGCCAGTAAAATATAGCAATCTGGATGAAAAGAAGATTAAGGAAATATTTGACCAGCATGTAATTAATGGCAAACAGGTCTTAGATTATGTGTTAGCTCGAGGTAGTGAGACTACAATCTAAAAACTATTTAATATAGATTAAGTAATTGAATTTCATATTTACAAATTTTAAACAATATTTAATTTAGTAGATTAGAAGGTAAACCATGGATAAATTATATCGTGTAAATCTCCTGGTTTGTGCAGGAACAAGTTGTGTATCAGGTGGCTCTCTCTTGTTAAGAGATGCACTTGTAGAGGAAATCCAAAAAAGGGGATTGCAGGATGAGGTTGCAGTTGAGACAACCGGATGCAATGGATTTTGCGCAGCAGGACCGCTTATGATTGTTTATCCAGATGAGATATTCTATAGACAATTAAAAGTAGAAGATGTCCCCTTTTTCGTAGATGAACATCTAATCAAGGGACGTATTGTAAGAAAGCATCTCTTTGAAGAATATGAGCAGAAGCAGTTGGTCCCCAAGATGTCTGATATAGGTTTCTTCAAAAATCAAATGCTTATTGCGCTGCGAAACCGAGGAATGATAAATCCAGACAAGATCGATGAATACATTGGAACAGATGGATATTTAGCCACAGCAAAGGCATTAAATGATATGCCCCCTGAGCAAATAGTTGATGAAGTTTTGAAGTCAGGCTTACGAGGACGAGGCGGGGCTGGATTCCCGACAGGCCGTAAGTGGCAATTTTGTATGAATGCAAAGGGTGACACCAAGTATATTTTATGTAACGCTGATGAGGGTGATCCCGGAGCCTTTATGGACAGATCTATCCTAGAGAGCGACCCACATTCTGTCTTAGAGGGGATGATAATTGGAGGGAAAGCAATTGGCGCCAATAAGGGTTACATCTATGTCAGGGCAGAGTATCCCTTAGCTATTGAGCGATTGAATACAGCCATAGCGCAGGCAGAGGATTATGGTTTGTTGGGTGAAGATATTCTAGGAAGTGGATATAATTTTAATATTGAACTCTATCATGGAGCTGGAGCCTTTGTATGTGGAGAAGAGACCGCATTGATGCAATCCATTGAGGGCAAGAGGGGTATGCCCAGGCCGCGCCCACCATTTCCGGCCAATAAGGGATTATGGGCAAGCCCTACGGTCCTAAACAATGTAGAGACCTATGCTAATGTTCCTAGAATTATTTTAAGAGGTTCTGAATGGTTTGCAAACATTGGCACAGAGAAGAGTAAGGGCACCAAGGTATTTGCTCTAACTGGTTGTGTGAGAAACATTGGTCTAATTGAAGTACCCATGGGAACACCACTCAGAACCATTGTTTATGATGTTGGAGGAGGTATCCCAGACTATAGGAAGCTTAAGGCAGTACAGATTGGAGGTCCATCAGGAGGTTGTTTGCCAAATAACTTTATAGATGTTCCAGTTGATTACGAATCCATAACAAAGACTGGTGCCATTATGGGTTCCGGTGGTATGGTTGTAATGGATGATACCAGTTGTATGGTTGATGTTGCCAAGTTCTTCATATCATTTACGGCTGATGAATCCTGTGGCAAATGCACACCCTGTAGAGTAGGAACTACTATTTTGCATAATAAATTAACAGATATAACTGAGGGTAGAGGCAAACCAAGCGATATCGAACTTCTTCAACACCTATCTAAAAACATTATCTCTTCATCCCTCTGTGGCCTAGGACAGACAGCACCAAACCCAATTCTAACAACTATCAAATATTTCAGAGAAGAGTATGAAACTCACATTAACGATAAAAAGTGTCCAGCAGGTGTATGCCGCGAACTGATTATCTTTACAATAGATGAAGAAAACTGTACAGGTTGTGGATTATGTAAAAGAAGATGTCCCCAGGATGCAGTTATCGGTGAAAAGAAGAAACCTCATTCCATTGACCAGAGCAAGTGTATCAAGTGTAGAGCATGTTATGACGCATGTAAATTTAATGCCGTGGTAATTACATAATTTAGGCGAATCTAAATCAATATAAAAGATATTTATCTTTTGCTGTTTAAAAAATTAGGTAGAAGATAAATGAATAACAAAGATTATTCATTATAAAAAAATATATTATATAGCGAGGAGCTATGAGTTCAGATAATATTATAATAATCAATGATAGAGAATATATTTTTGAAGAGGGCGAGACAATTTTAGAAGTAGCTACACGAAATGGGATTTTTATCCCAACCCTATGTCATCTCGAGGGCACAACCCCCACCGGGGCATGTCGGGTATGTGTTGTAGAGGTAAAGGGAGCCCGTAATCTTGTAGCTTCATGTACAATGCCTGCTTCAAATAACATGATAGTGCATACTGATTCACCAAAAGTAATTGAGGCCCGTCGCTTAATTATTGCGCTTCTCATGGCGTCAGGAAACCATAACTGTACTGCACGTGGAAACACTGAGAAAGACTGGACTGATTATCAGCTTGAAGTGCGAGACTATGATGGATTCACTGACATATGTGATAAGTATGGAACCTGTAAACTACAGGAATATGCATATCTTTATCAGGTATCGGACCTTAATCTTGGTGAAATAAAGCCAGACTATGAGATGGAGTCAGTAAATCCATTTATTATACGAGATTTTTCACGATGTATTATGTGCGGACGTTGTGTTAAGGCATGTAATGAAATACAGGTGAATAATGCAATTAATTACGGATATCGTGGTATAGCTGCAAAAATTACAACTAGAGGCGATGATCCACTCAATAATTCAGATTGCGTATTCTGTGGTGAATGTTTACAAGTCTGTCCTGTAGGGGCTCTAGTTGAAAAGGATAGTCGATATGTAAGGCCATGGGAACTTGAACGTGTGGAGAGTATCTGCACATATTGCGGTACAGGATGCTCTATAGACCTCTTTGTAAAGGATGGAAAGGTTGTAAAGGTATCCGGAACTGAATCAGGAGTAGTAAACAGAGGCAGTCTTTGTGTAAAGGGTAGATTTGGCAACAGCTTTATCCATAGTCCTGACAGATTAACAAAACCGCTCATTCGAGAGGGTGATCAGCTTAGAGAAGCCACTTGGAGTGAAGCCCTTGACCTAATCAGTTCGAAACTCACTGAAATAAAAGAGAAGGGAGGACCTGATAGCATAACAGGACTTTCATCAGCTCGTTGTTCTAATGAAGATAATTATATAATGCAAAAATTCTTTAGAGCGGTGATCGGTACCAATAATATTGATCACTGCGCCCGTCTATGACACTCATCAACAGTGGCCGGTCTGGCCACAGCATTCGGAAGTGGCGCAATGACTAATTCAATCGATGAGATCGATAAAACAGATTTAATACTATTAACCGGCACAAACACCACTGAGAATCATCCAGTTATCTCAAACAGAATGAAAAGAGCTGTAAACCAGAGAGGTGCAAAACTCATTGTCATTGATCCCCGCGAGATAGAGATAACAAGATTTGCTGATATATATCTGCAACCCAAGCCAGGAACTGATGTCGCCTGGATCAATGGTCTGATGCATGTAATTATAAATGAAGATCTTCATGACAAAAACTATATAGAGAGTAGAACAGAAGATTTCGACAAATTAAAAGAGATTGTAAAAAAATATAATCCTGAACATGTTGAAGGCATTACTGGAATACCAAAGGATAGTCTAATAGAGACGGCAAGACTATTTGCAAAGGTGAAAAAAGCATCAATATATTATGCAATGGGCATAACACAACATATTTCAGGCACAGATAATGTTAAGTCTTTGGCAAATTTAGCTATGATATGTGGAAATGTTGGTATTGAGGGAGGTGGTCTCAATCCATTAAGGGGACAGAACAATGTTCAAGGTGCCTGTGACATGGGTTGTTTGCCAAATGTATATCCAGGTTATCAGGCAGTTGGCGATGATGCTATTGCGGCAAAGTTTAGCAGTGAATGGGGCAAACAAGTCTCTACAAAACCTGGATTACCCTTGACTGAAATCTTTAATGGAATAGAAGAAGGCAGGGTAAAGGCTCTATATATTATGGGAGAGAATCCTCTTCTTAGCGACGCTGACTTAGACCATGTAGAGAAGGCTATCAAGGATGTAGAATTTTTAGTTGTACAGGACATTTTTTTATCTGAGACAGCGAGTATGGCAGATGTGGTTCTTCCAACATCATCATTTGCTGAAAAGGATGGAACCTTTACAAACACTGAACGGAGGGTTCAAAGGGTCCGTAAGGCTATCCCCTCACCTGGAGAAGCTAAGGATGACTGGAGAATATTTGTTGAACTATCAAAAAGAATGGGGTACGAGATGAATTATAATACATCCAGTGATGTATTTACTGAGATATCTAAATTAACCCCAAGTTACGGCGGTATAGACTATACTCGTATTGAGAGTGAGGGTGGAATCCAATGGCCATGTCCCACATCTTCACACCCTGGCACAAAATTTTTACATGAGGCGGCTTTTTCAAGGGGTAAGGGTCTTTTTCATGCTATTGACTACACCCCTCCTGCAGAGTTGCCTGATGACGAATACCCACTAATACTCAGCACAGGTCGAGTACTTCAACATTATCATACTGGAACCATGACACGAAGGATTGAAGGTCTTAACGAATTATATCCTGAAGGGATTGCAGAGATAAATCCCGTTGATGCTAAAAAGTATGATATTAGTGATTCAGATACAATAATGGTAACCTCAAGAAGAGGATCAATCAAGGTTACTGCAAAAATAAATCACCGTTCTCAGAACGGAGTAATATTTATCCCCTTTCATTTTGCTGAAGCGGCAGCTAACAGATTGACGAATCCAGCGCTGGATCCAGTTGCCAAGATTCCAGAATTCAAGGTATGCGCTGTTAAAGTTGAAAAATAACCGTCATTCAATTCATAAAAACAATAAAAAAGCCACATGAGAATAAATCGAATGTGGCTTTTTATTATTTTTAATTCAATTTTTATAAATTCTTAATCTAAAAGATGACCATCTCCTCCCTCAACTTGGATATCTCATCCTCTGATAAACCGAGACGCTCAGAGAATACATAATCTGTATGTTGACCGAATGTTGGTGATGCACTGTATTCTCTCTTAATTCCAGCCAACTCCCATGGAGCCCCGATAACGCTCTGCCTTCCAACAACAGGATGTTCAACCTCAACGGAGAAATTCCTCTCCTTAAGATGAATATCTTCATATAACTCCTTGCTGCTCAATGAAGGAGTAGCTGCCACACCGGATTTCTGAAGCATCTCCATTACTTCATAATGCGTGTGGTTCATTGTCCATTGGCTAATCAATTGATCCAATTCTTTCTCATTTTGCTTTCTGGAGTATGCATCACTGAATCTCTCATCCCTTGTCCAATCCAGATGATCGACTACATCACAGAATGCTTTCCATTCATCATCATTACAAATTGCTATGCTAACCCATTTATCCTCCCCTTTACATCGATAACAATTATGTGGGGCCATGATGCTATCTTGATTCCCCATCGGCGAGGCAACCCTCTGGTTCATAGTATAATCCATAATCTTATCACCGAGTAAGACGCTAATAGATTCTGTAGAGGATAGATCAATGTACTGCCCCTCCCCGCTTTTTTGCCTATGCACAAGGGCTGCCATTATAGCAAATGCGGCAGTAGCCCCGCTTATCAAGTCCATTCGTCCAACCATTGGATGTGGCATATCATCAAGATAACCATTAAGATATGCTGTGCCGCTTAGGGCTGCAAAGCTGACAGCAAATCCTGCGTATCGGCTCTCAGGCCCCTCGCTTCCCCTAGTGGAGGATGCTAGATATATCAGGTCCGGTCTAACCTCTTTCAAAATATCATAGCCCATTCCAAGTTTATCCATCACACCCGGGCGAAAGTTGTCTATTGCGATATCGCTGAGTGCAACAAGCCTCTTGGCTAATTCAACTCCCTTGGGAACTGTAATATTGAGTGTTATGCTATATTTATTTAAATTCAGATCATGAAATATTGTCGATTTTTCCTTCTCAAAGGAAAATTGTTGGGTAGTAATAGATTGAAATCTGGCAAAATCAGGCCGGGTATCACTCTCTATTTTTATTACCTCAGCGCCCATTTGAGATAGTAACATAGTAGCGTAAGGTCCTGCCCAAATTTGGCTAAAGTCAGCTATTCTTATTCCCTGTAATGGCTGTTCCATTATATGACACCTCCCATCCTTAATTTTACAAATTCATCATCGCTATATCCCAAACGATTAATATATATCTCTTCGTTGTGTTCACCGAGGAGGGGAGCTGCCATTCTAACCCTCCAGGGAGTTTTTGAAAATTGATATGAAGCGGATGGATATTTGAGTCTCCCAGCTTCAGGGTGATCTATATCTACAAAAAATCCACGCGTACTTAATTGCTTGCTATTGACAACCTCATCGATTGAGCATACCATACCAACCATCCCCCCACCGATCTGACCACCATGATATATCTCCTCCTTAGTAAAATTCAATAATTCTTCACCCATAAGTGTTTGAAGAACTTCCGAGTGTTCAATGCGAGATTCCATTGAGGCAAACCTCTCATCCTTAGCCCATTCCGGCTGACCCATCATATTTACGATCGATTCCCATTGGCGATCGTTCATCGCTACGGCTACCACATATCCATCCTTACACTTAATATAACTTAATCCCCCTTCATACACCTCTGTAGGTACCCGATGGGCGATCTTCCCCTGGTTCGGATAATGATCGAATTCAACCCTATCCAAATTAATTAAGGCCTGTTGCTTCGAAATGTCGATATGTTGCCCCTCACCTGTAATTGATCGACTAAATATTGCACTTAGGGTTGCTGTTGCAGCGCTGAGTCCACATAAATAATCATCCATAAACCCAGGGGCCTTTATCGGTTCTCTATCATAATTTGATGAACCAAGGGGATTCATAAATCCTCCGCCAGCAACATGTGATAAATTAAGATTGTATGCCTTATAATCTCGATATGGCCCTGTTTGTCCAAAAGGGGTAATGGATGTCATGATTAATTTTGGATTGATCTCCTTTAGATGTTGATATGACAATTCAAGCTTTTTCATAACTGAAGGTGGATTGTCCTCAATCAATACATCCATCTCAACTATCATCTCTTTAAATATCTCTCTACCCCTTTTAGTATTGATATCCATCGTTATTCCCATTTTGTTCGTGTTTAGATACAGGAATAGCCCACTTCTCTCTCTATGCGGCATATCACCTAAAAAGGGTCCCCTACCCCTGGCATCGTCTCCACCTTTAGGATCCTCTAGCTTAATTACTTCAGCGCCAAGATCAGCTATGAGTTTGGAGCAATAGGGACCAGAGATAAATCCAGCAAATTCCAATACCTTTACTCCATCTAAAGCCATTGTTGACATATTACACCTCCACCCTTAAAGATATCTTTTATTTTCTTGGGAATAATATTGTAAATATTAACCCTACATTAATAAAACACACTCATATCATAAGTGAATTCATCATAATATATGATCTGTTTAGAGAATCTGTAACAAAAGTCAAGGGGAAATAATGGGAAAAACTTGAAAAATATCCTATTGATTTGACGGCGAAGTTATAAAAAAAATCATCGGCAAGAGCTATGACCAATGATCATCACAATAGAATTCAATAATTTGAGTCTGTAGTGATCTCTTTATTGAACAATTCCCTCAACAGTAACACTATTGAGACTTTGAGCGATTGTATCCAATGCCTTGAAGGATGCGCATTGCCAACCGGAATTTTTATCGTATATAACTCTGGTAGGAATCTCTCGAGTATCAAGCAACTTAAATAATTTAATAATGCTGGGAACTGTTGATGAGTTCATATATTCTAATTTCAAAAAATCAATTGTTAGTTCAGCCCCATCAAAATTATCTATTATTTCATCAAAATATGGATTGATGACTGCCCCAGGATCCCTCTCCCTGCTCTTGCCAAACCAGGATATTACTACACTTTTTTCGTTATCCTCAACTTTTATGACAAGATCACCAGATATCAATTCTTTCATTTCCTTTCTCCTGATTAAGATAAATGTTGTATAGGAGTCTTCTCTTAATAATAATCAATGCATCAAGAGTAATTAGACAATTCCCATTATTATATTTTAATCTGTGCACTAACGGTTAATATGCTCTTATCATATGAGTAGTTCAGGTCGCAATGAGCCTCATAGGCCATACGATATAATCCTAGCTGGCTCTCAGAAACCTTGGAACTCTCCATTAACTCGATTAATCTGTTAGTATATAGAGTAAATCGATCCTCGCTATTCATTATTTTTTCAATGCTATATTTCAGGTTCTGAACATTTCTATCTGTTAATACTCCATTTTTTACCTTAACTGTTAAGGTATCATCCTCTATTCGAATCTCAAATTCTATACCTGATAGATTTGGTACCGTTTCACCATACTTAACAGCATTCTCTACCAGTTCTGTAGAGACCATTCTAACTGAATCAATTATCTCAACCGAAGCATCAGGCAGAATCTCCTCAATTCGATCATTAACATTTAAAACAATATTCCATGTTGGTTCAATAAAAACTTTAATTAATTTATTACTATCCATGTCATCAATATCAGTTAGATAATAATCGAGTTTCTGCTTCTCCTTCTTAGTTAAATTGATAAATTCAATGCCAAGATAATAGGAGGTATCATTCTTACTCAACTCACATCTAACTACCTTAGCATCACCCTCAAAAAATTCAAATGAATTAGGTCTTAAAAAACGGACATTTATCATTTTACCTATATCAATGGATTTGCTAAATTGAATTAATATTCCACCAGCACTAACATCAACTGATCTCCCCTGATCAATTTGTTGTTTTACATTATCCTTCATTTTGATCCTCACATTATACTCTCCCCTTAAACGCTTATATCTCCTTCGATCTCTTATCCTTAGATTATTCATCAAATTCCCTCCTAAATTAAGCATTTGCAGGAATTGAAATATTATCAATTATACCCACTTATAGTCTTGCTTGGACAAATACTCAAATTTAAATTATCTGTATCTGTTTGTGAATGCATGAATTACTAACAACCTATTTCACTTCTCTTACTGAAGCAATTAACTCAGATCTTTTAATAAAACCAATATATTTCGGATTGCCTGCTACCAATTGTATTATCCTTTCGCTTGATAACTCTTCTGGTAAAGATCCTCCAGAACGACTCTGCTTTTTAAGCCAAAAGTTATATAATTTATTTACAGTCATGTTTAGCTTCTGAGAACAGAATGCTTCTTTAATATTACTATCCCTGTTAATCAGAACCTTTATTCTATCTCCATTGGGCCATCTATCCTTAAAGCCCGTAAATATCATTAAAATCTGCCCCTGAGTTAGTGATGGCTGACTCTTGTTAACAATTACTACTATGTCAGTTGCCTGAGCATTAGTATAGCCCATATTGGTAAATGTAGTGATAATATATAATATTAACAGACTCTGTAATAGTAACTTATTCTTTAATTTCATCTAACTCCTCATTAAAAGGCCAGAGTAATAGATGCCTGATATGTATCCATATTATTATTTATATTCCTATCAAATGGACTTTGCATATTAACCGAATACCATTCAGCTTTGATTGTAACCCTTTGTTCGGGTTTAAGATTTATTCCAATAATATATGATTCCATTTGTTTAGCAAAAACTAATAATTGTGTGTCTTTACTCCCAGACTGTAAAGACTGATATCTAAAGTATGGGGTTACCTTACCATATATTTGATATTCTACTTGTATGTAATAGACATCAAGTTTAAATTCCTCATGCCCTCGGGGTTGCCCTGAAATTGTATATATTATCCGATCATCTTCAAATTCATCAATCCATTGTCGCATCCCCTCTGCTTGAACAATGAAAAGGCCATTAAATGGCAATGAGCCAATGGATATTCTGCAGTGAGCTAGCGCTGCTTCTTCCATTTGTTTTGCAAAAAATCTTTCTCCATATGATGGGTAATCCACATAATATGCAGTCATTGTGCCATCATTGCTAGGGATGTCCTCAATTGTACCAGTTTTGTACAGAAGCAACGATCTCTCACCCATGTATCCTGAGCATCCAAATTCTATATCTATAAATTCAGCAATTGATAATATAGTAAAGTTAAGAAATCCTCCAAAGGCTTTGTTCTTATCCTCATTATCAAAAATTGCATCAGTATTTGACACACCATTGCCAATATATGCAGCATAATCTAGCATAAAATTAGTATTATCAAACTGCATCTTACCCAGAAACTCAATTCCTGTCTGTCTTAAGGGCATTCCTATACTTTGATATGGAAAATTAACTAAATAAGGAACCCGTATGCTGGTTATAATATGAGCACCGTGATCCTGACTCCAAATGCCAAAAGGGGTGAAGTAACGACCAAATCGAAATGTAGCGTAGGGTAGATAGTTCCATTCAATATAGGCTCTTTCAATGTGAATGGAACCATATCTAAATTGCTCTGTTTGGGAATCAGCTCCCTCATTATCAAAGGGTGTAGATATTATAACATCTGGGATTCCATCATTATCCGAATCAATTAATGTACTTTCACTTTCTCCGGTAGGAGTATAAAGATATCTAATCTCAGCAAAGGCTAACCAATTCTCCGATGCAAAAAATGTAAAAAAAAGATTTAGGAGATTCTGCGTAAAATGACCTCCCCCCTTTACTCCTGTATATGAGGCTATAATATTATCATTTGATTCGTAATCGCGTTTCTGATATTGCAGATCAATAAATCCTGATATGTTGAATTTCTTTTCTTCATCTTCAATTATTGTTGTTGCCTCAGCATACAATATATGCTCCTTTAGTGACAAAATGAACATTTGAAGGTTAGAAATAAATAGAAGCAATATTACAGAAATAAATATTCTTCTCATTTTATCTCTCCTTAGACAATAAGCCTTCCTTGGTTTATGTTGTATTTCTTATTTGAGATCTCTTGAAAATTCTAAGTTCAAGTAACAGTATTGCTTCTCTTTTAATTATCTAATGCAAGGACAGGTAATATACTTATGCTACAAAATCCTTTGTGATTTCATCAATCTCAAATGGATTTCACTATACATTTTAATAATACAGAAACTCTTGATCTATAGCAGCAAGGTCTGCTGCATTTATTTTGTAAAAAACCCTTAAATATTTTTCTGATTACAATTATAACATTAACAAAATAATCATTCAAATATTATTTTTTGATATTAATATACAAAAATGTCCAGTTCATTCAACATTCTTATCATCAAGTAGTATATTTGATAATTCGACAAGAATCCCCTAATTATCTGTTGATCTTACTGCTTTTCTAAAAAAAACGTCACGCCCTTTTGAAGCATTTTATATAAAGTGTCCCATTTTACTTCTCTGGATGGCTATTTGCATGATCTTTTAATAAAAACGAGTCAATTGTGTAGAATAAGGTTGACTTTTCGATTCGATATTCTTATCTATTAAATAGAATTGAAAATAAATTCTCCTCGTAGCATGGTTGCAAGATATCAAAAACTAATATGGTCATTTTTCCGCAGAAGATCTGCTATGAATTAGACCCTAATAAAATTAAAATAAATGCATTCTTTCTAAGGAGGCATCACCATGAAACCCCAGGTATTAAAAACAATCACCATGGTTTTTATCTTAATAATGTTAGTTGCTCTGGCAATCAACACTGCCTGCAAAGATAACGACAGCAACGGAAACATGTACATCCCTTTTGTGACGAATGGACTAACTGGAACAATCAAAGACACAGAAGGCAACGCAATTGAAGGAGTAACAGTTACAGGCGGGAACAATACCTCCACCAGCAATAGTGACGGTACTTTCTCAATCCCAATGGTGGCCGGTTCGGATCAGACAGTACTTTTCAACCGGGAAGGCTATGTCGAAACATTGAAGATAGTGGATATCATCGAAGGCGAGACCACAGACATAACAGTTATATTAGCGATACAGGAACTGGCAGGAAGGCTGGATGCAGGAACAGGAGGCACTGTCAAAGGGAGCAGGAATGCTTCCCTTACGGCAGGGCCCGGCGCATTCGTGGATTCGTCTGGGGATGTCGTTTCAGGGGAAGTTGATGTTTATATAACCCCTCTTGATCCTACGAAACAGCAGGAAGCAAACGCGTATCCAGGCGTACTGAAAGGGAAAAATAAGGATGGAGAAGAAGTCATACTGCAGAGCTACGGAATAATGGACGTCACTGTTAAAAAGGACGGCGAGAAACTTCAGGTGACGCCGGGCAAGACAGTGAACATTCAAATACCGCTTCCTTCAGGAACTGGCGCCAGACCGGACACGATCAACATGTGGTATTTTGACATGGAATCCGGTTTCTGGATACAGCACGATAATGACGGGACTTATGATGCCCTCACAAATACCTACGCAGCAGGCATCAGCCATTTTTCATTCGAAAATAGCGATAATCCTTTTACACCTTCATGCATTTACGGCAAGGTAGTGGACTCCGAAGGCAACGGCATAGAGGGGGCTTATATAACCGCCCAGCAATATGGAGATGACGATAACGGCAGGGGCGTTTACTCGTGGATGTATACGAACCGGGACGGAAATTACTGTATGACAGTTGAATGGGATACAACGGTTTTACTGACAGCTGAATATGAAGATACTATTACAACCCGCATTATCACTGCCGGTAGTGAGAGATGTTTCAGTTATCCTGCCGACTGTGGAGAGGACTCGTGCAAGCATATACGGCCTATCGAAAACGGAACCCCTGATCCCGGGGAACTACTCGAGGCTGATTGCGAGATCGATTGGATGGATAATAATCCTTTCAGCGGCACCTGCGCCATGAATCTCGTCCGATTTTACGAGTGTTTCTCACCTGAAGGAGCCTGTTCGTATGTGATAGATCCCGGGTTTTTAGGTGGTATACCCACTTATGAGATGGAGTTTGCCAACGGCGCCAGAGTTGAATCAGATTACAATATGATTACAGGAGCAATAGAGTTTGAACACTACGGACCTACAGGTACGCTTTGCGGGACCATGACATATGATGAAGATACAGGGGGCACAAAAATTATTCTTGAGAACGGCGATGAATATATAATAAAAACAACTGAAGACGGAGGAGTTGAAATTGAATGCCCCGTCGGCTCATTTTTAGTGAACACAGAGCAGGAAATCGCCCTAATGGGTTGCACCGCCCAGGCCGGAGACGACAGCAGCGGAGTGGAATGCGAGGCTGAAGAGGGCTCATTCATGGCTCCGTGCGATTTCACTTCCGACTGCCAGGATGGCTATGAGTGTTGCGGCGATTTCATGGATGATCAGCTATGCATGCCTTCGTCCATGTGTTCAGCTTACGAGGATTCCTGTTCGACTAATCTTGACTGTGCAGAGTTCGGCCATGACTGGGTATGCTGTAATAATGGATTCTTTAAGTCATGTATGCCTTATGATGCCTGCGCGGAATTGGAATAGAGCCGGTAGCCGGTAACAAATCATTATATAGATTTATAGCCCGGTGTTCCAATGCACGGCGTATGTGGTATGATGTATGATGAACACCGCAAATACATTCGAATCTTCTGAAATTACTATTTTTAATTATTAACGTAACTGCTCAGCTAATGTCATTCCCCTGTATTCACAGGGCCAAGCTCTGCGAATGCAGGAATCTTAAATGTTAACAAAACCCTACTATTAATTGCTATAGATTCCGGCATTCCGCTACGCTATAGCCGAAATGACATACTTTAGACATCCATAACTCATCACCTTTATACATCTTTATCTATTAGTGTATATGAAAAACACCCGAGTAGATACTTATTATCGAAAAAAAATGATTGAAAAAATCTATAATAGATATAAGTATTTCAATATATTTCGGGATGTAGCGCAGTTTGGTAGCGCGCTGTGTTCGGGACGCAGAGGCCGGGAGTTCAAATCTCCCCATCCCGAATTGATTCTTGTTTACGTTATTATTTCCAAATGAGAAACATATTCTTTAAGTTCCATCCTAATTCAATATAATAAATCTTCTCATTTTTAACCCCAATAGACCAAGCAAAGGAAAACCTCTATGAATATCAATGGATTAAATATTATGGGGATATCTTCAACCCTATCGGATACCAAGGATGCGGCAGAAGCATTAGTAAAACTTATTGATATTGTTACATCCGCTATGCAAACAGTAACAAGCATGATAGGCTTTAAGGTGTTGCTCCTATTCTTGGCAGTTATATTATTATCATCTGGATTAGCATTTTTTGGCATACCCAGAGGCAAGGCATCATTCTTCATCTCACTCACTATCGTTAATCTATTCTGGATTGCGCTTGAGAGAAGCTTTAATACAGAATCCTATGATTATATATTCACTATGCTTAAAACAAATCTTGTATTACTTTTACCCTTTCTAATATTATTTATTCTAAGTAGATTACTGCCATCTATCATTAACAAGACCCTCCCGAAGATTCTGTCATTCATTAGAGCGCCACTTTTCAAAAAAAAGATCATTAACAAGATAGAGATTATCAATATATCTGAACAATATCAGGAGGTTAGTTCACAATTCCAGAGGTCATTACTAAGGGATATCCTTCACAACAAAAATGACTTAATAATCCTATCAAACTCAACGCTCAAGCACAAAGAGGAGTTGGAAGATATACTTAAAGGATTTCCTAAATTGATCAATTGAATCATGTAGAATGCGGGAATCGCATCATGATTCTATTCAATAAGGACTCCTACATGCACAAGGGCGACAGGGTGGCGATCATTACATCCCGCTTATTGTACAATTATGTAGATATCTCTACTCAGCCTTAGGAGATTTTCCTTGATTATTTCCTAATATTAGAATAATATGATTTATTGATGGATTGATATAAATCCATATATATGCGGAAATAAGGAGAATCATGATGGGAAAGCCACGGATCGGAATACTAACAGCCGGAGGGGATTGCCCCGGTCTTAATGCTGTTATTCGAGGGGTTGTGAAATATGCCATAATCAATTATGATTTAGAGGTTATGGGTTTTTTGGATGGCTTCAGGGGGCTTGTTCTAGATGACTATATTGAACTCAACTTTGAGACTGTCTCCAACATCCTTAACTCAGGCGGCACGATTCTTGGAAGTTCCAATAGAGATAATCCCTTTTCATTCTTCTATGATAATGACCAGGAAAAACCCTTAGATGTCTCTGACAAGGCTATTGAGACCTATGATAAACACAATCTATCTGCATTGATATGTATTGGCGGAGATGGAACGCTAACGATGTCATATTCCTTCACCAAGAAGGGGCTTAATATTGTTGGTGTTCCTAAAACCATAGATAATGATGTACAGGGAACTGATCAAACCTTTGGTTTCGACTCTGCTCTATCGACAGCTACCTTTTCAATTGATAAAATTCGCACAACAGCCGAGAGTCATCATCGAGTAATGGTAATCGAGCTTATGGGTAGAACAGCAGGGTGGCTTACCCTATTCTCTGGCATTGCCAGCGGGGGTGATGTAATTCTCATTCCAGAAATACCCTATAGCATAGATATCGTATGTGAATATGTTGCCAGAAGGAGCAAGGAGGGAAGAAGGTATAGCATTGTTTGTATTGCAGAGGGCGCAAAGCAAAAAGATAGTGACATCGTAATCCTAGAGAGGAGAAATAAACGAACCGGAGTGGTGCGACTGGGAGGCATCGGCAATGTTGTATCAAATGAAATTGAGAAGAGAACCGGTGTTGAATCCAGGGTAACAACACTTGGACATATTCAAAGGGGCGGCGCGCCAACCCCATTTGACCGTGTTTTAGCCACTAGATATGGCTGTAGAGCCTTAGAGCTTGTAATGGAAAAGCAATTCGGTGTTACTGTGTGTCTGAATGGCAATCAAATCAATCATTTTCCACTTGATAAGGTAGCTGACAATCCGAGGTTGGTTTCACCGAACTCTGAATATATAAAGATAGCCAAGGCAGTGGGTACTTGTTTTGGAGAAGAACCTTTTTCATAGGTAATAATACTTCACATTCCACTCTCTTACGGTGCAAAACCCCGATCTTACGGTGTAAATCCCGATCTTACGGTAGCCCCCGCTGCTGTCAGCGCGCTCAGCGCTTGCGGCGCCCAGAAACAGCCTTCAGTCTTCTGCTTTCAGTTTTCGCGCAAGCCCAAATAACATTTGAGTGTGGCCAAAAACAATATTTTAGGATTTAATACTATAAACTATTCCCAATTTTGTCTTCAGTATACCCGCTATTGCATCTTTATTGAATCATTAAAAAATCCATAATTCATATCCATCTGTGTCTGTATAAACTCTAAAACATAGCCTGCCATTATAGACTGTTAAATATGAAGAAAAGCTGCTTCCACTTCCGACATAGATATCAGCAGCCTCCTCAACTGCTCCAGTTGTCTCATAATAACAACATAATTCATATCCATTTATCCCGCCATCAGCGCTAAAATATAGCTTGCCATTATAGACTGATAAATATGCAGGATCGCTGTCTCCACTACTGTTTATACCGATCATATAGTATTTCTTTTCTACCTTAATATTTATAGAATCAAATTTCGAATTGTCCTCTACTGAAGTTGCAGTAACAGTTAGCGTTGCGGCACTGGCGGATAAAGAATTCATATCTACTGAAGTATACATGCCTGACTGGTCTATTACACCTTTATCGCTCTCTATTGCGCTGCTAACCGACCAGGTTACGCTGGTATCGGTAGCATCTGTTACTGTAGCTGTAAACTGAAAGGATTTGCCTGTAATTACAGTAACATCGGACTGATCTATGCTCACTGTAATTTACGGTGGAGTACTATCATCATCATTTTGATCCAGGGGCAAAGGAAAATAACCGCTGCCCCCATCATCTTCGTTGCAGGAACAACTGTTGAAATTCATCATAAAAGCTATGATGAATATTGATGTTAATAACGAATATATTTTTTTAAACCTCATGGGATACCTTCTAAAAAAATTATTCTTTTTAACGGGAAGAAAAACCCTCGCCTTTAGGCGAAGGCTTTAGTATATTTTCGGTATAAAAAATTACAGAAGATCGAATCATACCATCTATGATGGTAAATATCATATTGTCTGAGTAGCCAAATACCACAAGCCTTTTTTCGCGGGGGAATTGCTGAAGGTATTAGAAATTTAATCCATGAGATACATCTCGCAAATGATATTGAGATAATAAAAGAGCATGTATCGAAAGATCATGTATACAGACAAAGGGTATAATTAACGATTTTTATTCATGTATTTATGCCGCAGATTTTCGCAAATAAACACAGATTTTTTTATTTTTTTGAAGTTTTTAAGCGATTGAAACTAAACAGCCAACGATAACTTTGTTTAGTTTGTAAAAGTTCATATGAATATACAATCCTTTTAATCTGCGTTCATTTGCGGCATAAAATCACAGATTATCACCATCTTAAGTATACATATTTTTGTATCAGTTCCCCCTCATCTATCAGTAAGCAAGTTAGTTCAAAGCATTAAGGGGAAGACGACTCGTAAGATGTTGATGGAATATAAGAGACGGAATAGGGAATTTAGGGAACGCCATATGTGGGCTTGTGGATATTTTGTAGCGAGCTTTGTGACTATAACAGATAAAGTAACAATAGAGTATATAGAACTGCATGGCAAAGAGCCCACAGTCGACGATTTTACGGCTAATGTATAGAGTGTAGGCTTGCGGTTTACGAGTGTTTTTTCAAGCTACCGCCTTAAGAGGGTAGTAGTTGACTTGTATAATAAAATTATAATTTATACTCCTTTAGTGAGTGATTTATGGAACATACATCCCCCTTTTGATTGATTTGATCCTTATCCATGTCTTCTTTTTCAGGGGTGTCCTCCTCTTAAATTCCCTTGGAATAAATCTGAACCCTTCAAAAATACCCTTTAGATAACTCTTGAGTTTCCCATCTTTGGCAGCGATTATAAATGTGATAATCAACCTGGGGATTATAAAGATCAGGCCCTTGATAAAGGGATAATACCTAACTACCATCCATAATTGATTTCTTCGATGATAATAGTATTCTCTTATACCTAAACGTTCAACCCTTGACTCATTCTTCACTACATTATGATAGACTATTACCGAGGGATAATAGAGAATATTGAAATCATTATCTAAAATCCTAAGGGCTAGATCAGGCTCTTCATTATGCATAAATAAATCCTCTGAAAACAGGCCGGCCTTTTCAAAGACCTCTTTCCTAAAAGCGACCCCTGTTCCACTAAAATAATCGGAATAGAATTCTTTATCATAATAATCATCTAATGGCATGGGATGCCACCATCTATCTATATCATCTTCTTTGTTATAGTGTTTAAGAATTCTAAATGCCAGGCAGGCTATTTGAGTATTTTCTGCAAATTTCTGATCTATCTTGTGTAAACCATCCCTATCCTGGAACATTACATCACTATCTATGCAGATAATTATATCCCCTTTTGCATCCCTTATGCCCATATTCCTGGCAACGGCTGGCCCCTGATTTTTATTAAGAGTAATGATCCTAGTCTTTGGATATCTCCTCTTTATAGATATGACAGAATCATCGCTTGAATTATCATCTACTACAATTACCTCGAAACTGTTATGATCTTGATTATAGACGGAATCCAATGCCCTTAACACATCATCTTTTCGATTATAATTTGGAATAACTATTGAAAATATCATATTCATCTCATTTTATAAACAATATAGCTATATCATTATTAGTTAGGATATCAATTGTAATTTATACTATTGATCCAAAATACAAAGTCAAGAAGAATTGTTTGAACCTGAATCATATTAACTCCCCTTTGAAAGGGAAAAAAAATGAATCTATGATAATTCCCCTTACAAAAAGTAGACCCACTCATAAATTATTTTCTATAGATAATTGATAAAGTGAAATAATTTGTATAGTTTTCTTGACATTCAAAAATAAATTTCATATTATATGTAACATCTAGTGATTTAGATGAATCATCCTAGAATATTTCTTCATAAAACTAAAAATATATTGACTCTGCACTATTTTTCTGCATTAGAAGAGATGAGTATTTTAAAATATGTAATTTTAGCGTATCATAATCTCAATATATCATTAAAGGCAATTTATTGAAATTTTCAAAGGGCGCTACAATTATCCATAAAGGTACTTTTAATTTGCATAAATAAGCAGAAAATTATCAGCGGATACTATATTTTATTTGGGAGTTGAATTATGAGCATATCCATTGGAATTAACGGATTTGGACGAATAGGTCGCAATGTTTTACGTGCTATCACACAGGATCAAAATAAGTATGGAGACATAAAAGTAGCAAGCATAAATGACCTTACTGATGCTGCTACCTTGGCACATCTATTGAAGTATGATTCAATTTTTGGCATTTTCAAGGGTGACATTATTCATACTGATCAATCCATCATTGTTAATGGTAATGAGATCAAGGTTCATTCTGAAAAGGATCCCAATAAGCTTCCATGGAAGTCAGAAGGGGTTGATGTTGTAGTTGAAGCTACCGGCATATTCAGAAGCAAGGACAAAGCCATGGCTCACATCAATGCAGGGGCAAAGAAGGTCATTATTACCGCGCCTGCCAAGGATGAGGATATTACGATTGTGCTTGGTGTTAATGAGGATAAATACAATCCGAAAGAACATCATATCATTTCCAATGCATCCTGTACCACTAACTGTCTTGCTCCAATTGTAAAGGTTATAAATGATTCCTTTGGAGTGGAAAAGGGTTTAATGACAACAGTACATTCCTATACAAATGATCAAAGACTACTTGACCTGCCTCATTCTGATTTCAGGAGAGCCAGAGCTGCTTCACTATCCATGATACCAACAACAACAGGAGCAGCGAAGGCTGTTACACTGGTTATCCCTGAATTGAAGGGAAAGCTCGATGGCCTTGCGATTCGAGTTCCCACTCCAAATGTATCTATAGTAGATTTCGTTTGCACAGTAAATGCTTCCATATCCAAGGACGATGTTATTTCAGCCCTTAAGGAAGCTGCAAAAAATCATATGAAGGGCATTCTGGATGTTTGTGAGGAGGAATTGGTATCAGTAGATTTTACAGGCAACTCCTTTTCATCAATTGTTGACGCCCCGGCTTCTTCAATTATTGATAAAAATATGATAAAGATCCTGAGTTGGTATGATAACGAATGGGGGTATTCCAACAGGGTAGTTGATTTAGTAAAATATATTATGAAATAGGACTTGAAACCAAATTATTATTATCCTTTTACACTCCTCCGCCTTCAATGGAGGAGTAATTATTTTTTATAAAAGCGCTGTTATATACCTACAATAATATTGTAATCAGTTTTGATGCGAAGGAGGCTGAAGTTGGGAAGAAGAATGATATTCGCAGGGAATTGGAAGATGAATAAATGCTTCCAAGAGGCCATAGAGCTGACAAATGACATTATTAGCGGTTTAGATGATATTGGGGAAAGGGAAGTGATAATCTTCCCGCCCTCTATATACGTGAAGGAAATCATTGATAAATGCAAGAACACAATAGTAGAGGTTGGTGTTCAGAATATTTATTATAAGAAAGAAGGCGCTTTTACAGGTGAGATATCACCGATGATGGTAAAGGACGTTGGCGCAAAATATGTTTTAATCGGCCATTCGGAGAGAAGGCATGTCTTTGGGGAGACTAATGATGATGTTGAGAGAAAGGTTAAGGCAGCCTTTGAATATAATCTAAATCCTATACTATGTGTGGGTGAACTCCTTGAGGATAGGGAAAAGGGATTGTCTGATGATGTTGTAAAAAAACAGGTACAGGAGGCACTGAAGGATATCAGTGAGGAAAACATACAAAACCTGATTATTGCCTATGAACCAGTTTGGGCCATTGGTACAGGGAAGGTCGCTACACCGGAGATTGCTGAATCCATGCATCATTTTATAAGAAAAACGCTTATGAATCTTTATAATGATAAATTAGCCCAAGAGATACCAATTCTATATGGCGGCTCAGTTAGTCCAGACAATATTAAGGGCCTGTATTCAATGAATGAAATCGATGGGGTTTTGGTTGGCGGAGCTAGTTTAAAGTCAAAATCTTTTCTTGACATAATTCATGTAGATAGATAGTTGTGTTCTAATATAATTTATTAAGTGAACTCATTATATTTTGCAATAAACTTCAGAGGTGCATATATATGGATATTTTGATATCAGTAATAACGGTATTCTTTATGATTTTAGCTGTATTATTGGTAATAATAATTCTTCTTCAATCGGATAAGAGTGCAGGAATGGGTATATTAGGTGGTTCAAGCCAATCTACGTTTGGGTCATCTACATCAGATGTTATTACTAAAGTTACATCTATTATGGTTGGCCTCTTTATGGTAAGTTCTCTGGGTTTGGCAGTCCTTGAATCCTTTAAGCTTAGTTCCCTGGAAAAAGATTTTACATCTGAGGAATCCAAACCCGCTGAATTTAAAGAAGGTATAGACAATAATGAAAAGAGTAAAGATCAACCACAAAACGAAATGCAGAGCAATGGTAATAAATAATCTCCTATGAAAGGGAGACTATAACATAATTTAAATGAATGTAATTATTCAGAGTAATTGCTAGAGATTCACGAAGTATTAAGAGGATAAGCATAACTTTCAGGAATTACTATTGTAAATTGCTTTATGACGGAAATTACTATGATTAATACCAATTGTCGATTATGCTTAAGGATATCAATACTTTTGCTTATAACTCATAAATATTATTCTTTGTGTACAAGCGGCTGAATAGTTGATTCTAATTTAAAATCACACATATCTTATTAGATTTAAGGAGGATTTTCGCATATGGCTAAAGAAGTTTACGTTGATGAGAGTGAATGTACAGGTTGTGAACTCTGTGTGGATACCCTTCCCGATGTTTTCGAGATGAAGGGAGATGTCAGCGTTGTTCATAATCCTAATGGAGCAAGTGAAGAGCAGATTCAAGAGGTTATTGATGATTGTCCCTCTGAGTGCATTAAATGGAAAGAGTAGATAAGATAAATTAAATACTCTGATATTAAAGAGATTATTGAATAATAACGAATAATTAAATAGAGGCATATTACTTCCCCTTCATTCGAGAAGGGGAAGTTTACAAAATTTAAATAGGATGTTCATAAATGGGAGAACCAAACATTAGGACCTTTGCCTATAAATGCAAATGCGGATTTGTGCGACATGTTTTTATTGATTTTGGAATTCCAAAGGAATTCACAAAATGTCTTAATTGTAAAAATGATATAAAGCGACAAGATCTATAAAATATTTCGTTAAAATTACACAAAGCAGAACATTAGATATTCTCCTCCTACTATTACTTGATAAATGTTATATAAATAGATGGAAGCGATATATAATTTCACAAATAATGATATATCCCTGAATACATAAATTATTTTGCGATTAAGTTATTATTCCTGTAAAAAAATCCAAAGAATCGCCCAAAGGTGCCAAAGACATAATTTCATTATTATGATTATATTATGAAACAGTTAAGTATATCATCTAATAAAAAAATTGTAATAGCAGTAATGCTATTATCTTTATTATCAAGTTCTATTGCGCTTTCCGTTGAAACCTATTTAAACGATACAATAAGTGAGGATATTGAACAGAGCAATAACAACAACATACAGCCCAATGATAAATCAAAGAATGCAAATATTGATATGAAAATTGTCTATGGTTATCAATATAATAATGTACTTTCAACTATTAATCTATCTCAAGAGGGAGAGGATTTTGTTTATCTCTTGAGTTCACATTTTAAGAGATCTAACGATTTTGGTTACAATGGTCGGAAATACACTAATTCGAGTTTTAATGAGAATAGAATTGGATTTACGGGCAATTCCAATATACTTGAAAGAATGAAATTAACATTCGACGCAGTTGTGGATAGCGATTCCAGAGGTATGTTCAACAATCCTGTTTATAGCCGAGAAGAAAAGGATAAGTTTGAACTCTCTATCAAGAATATTTATGAGTATTCAACCTCCTCTGAATGGTATCTTAGCCTTGGTGGTGCCGGTTATGTTCATAGGTTGAAGGCTATTGAATTTGATGATAGAAAAAGCAAATTAAACCAATTTAATTTCGACACTGGCAGCGAATATATTTGGTCTGCACACAATAGGATTAGATTTGGAATAGGAGGATTCCTGTATAATTATTCCGTAAGATATATTGATAATGATAGATACCTTGATTTTGAGATTATAGATGATATAAATGTCTCAAGTAATTTTGGAATAAGTATAGGTCTGGGTTATGATTGGAATAAGGATGAAGATCCCCTTCTCTTCCCCTTCCCAATAATTGGTTTTTCTCTTAAGGGCTATAAACATATATCTTCTTTTATTTTATATCGATATGATATAGTCCCCTTTAAGCCAGAGGAGTTCTATCTTGGACAGAAATATATTAAACCTAGCTATGACCTTCCACCAGGGAGGGTGCATCATGGGGATATAAGATTAGAATACAGGATGAACAGTAGACTAAACTTGAAAGGAAATCTGGAAATCGAAAAAAATAATAATTTCTATAACTACGCAACTGTTAATGGGAATGTACTTAGTGCAGATACTATTTCAGTGATACATTATAACACAAGGATTGATACAAATTTGATATTGTATAAAAAGATACTGGAACTCGCTTTTGGTTTTGAGTATTCCTATTTTGATGCAGATAAAAATATTACCTATATTGCCAACAGAAAGTTTTCTAACACGATTAAGTATAATGGAAAGAAGTGGAAGCTGGAATGGACAAATAAGTATATTGGTAGAGTTGACACTGATCCTGATGAAGACAATAAACTTGAAGAGGCTATGATAGGTTATTTTGGTATACAGAGGCAGGTTCATGACGGATTTTATGCATATGCCAGAATTGAAAATCTTTACAACAATAAATATAACCTTCGTGAAGACTATCCAGAGCCTGGGTTTCAACTACTTGGCGGCTTGAGAATATTGATATAAAGTTCAATTGATGAAAAGCGATGTTATTATCTCCCTTTTCGATTCCATCCCATTATGGGTCATGATCCTCCCTATAATATTATGCTCAATCGTTAGTCTGGCAATTATCATTGAAAGAGTCATATTCTATAAAAGAATTAAGCATGATTACAGGCTAATTGTCCGGAATATCTTAACTCTTACAAGCTCAGGCAAGATTGAAGAAGCAAAGGCCTTCTGCTTTAATTATAGAGGCCCAATTATCACAATGATTCGAAATGTGCTTGAAACCTCCTCTAAGAAAGATGATACTGAAAGAATAATTTTGGAATATTCAGGAGGTGTGATTAGGGTACTTGAAAGAAATGTTGGAGTCCTTTCAACAATTGCAACCATATCACCGATGTTAGGATTATTGGGGACTGTTACAGGAATGATGAAGTCCTTTAGCGGGCTTTCACGGGTTGGTCCTGTAGCTCACGATCTTCTAGCATATGGCATATCCGAGGCTTTAATAACTACCGCCTTTGGATTGCTTGTGGCAATCCCTTCTTTAATCTTTTACAATTATATGGTAGATAAAATTGGATATTATATTACTGAATTAGAGTTTGTCGCTAAAAGCTTAGAACCCAGATCATCTCTTTATTCACAATGATAAATAGTATATAATGTTCAGGATTTTAAGCCCTTATCCCAGCCATCTGAAATAGACACTATATTTGAATTTTCTATAGTTTTATTTATCAAGGATAATAGGAGATGCTTTTCAATATTTTCACTTGCTGATCCTTCTCAACCTGAGGTTGTAGTGATGTTTGGCAACTTTATTTTATATACATGTTATCTCCATCAGTAAAAAATGAATTACAAGAGGGTTGAATGACCCAAAGATTTAGCAGCCGGTTTCAACATAAAGCTCAGATTGATATTACATCCCTAATAGATCTAGTATTTTTACTGGTGGCTTTCTTTATGGTGACCTCTAGTCTTGGAAAGGTATCCTCAATCATCGTCCACCTCCCGAAAGCGGTACAGACAGGAGAACAAAAACAGAGTAATATTATAATTTCGATAACCGAAAGGAATGAGGTATTTATAAATGATGTAAAATATGATATAAACTCCCTTTTAGATGAAATAAAAAGGATACAGGGTAACGTTAAAGATAAAACTGTGATAATACGAGGAGATAGGAAGGCTAATTACGAAACAATTGTAAAGGTAATGGACTATTTAAATCAGGCAGGAATACCCAAATTTACACTATCCACTGTCAAATAAAGAACAGCCTATTGTTCTTATAAATATTTCCAAAATGAGAGAATACTATCTGTTGTCCATCCTCAAAAAATTTACTATCCTGACAGCATTTTGAGTCGAGTATAAAAAAATACAATGCACTAAGGAAGTGGTAATATTTTCTCATACTACCATCAAGTCATCCAAGTCTCTCCTAACATTTATAATGTTGAACCATTTATTCATATTTCCTTGACATAGAATTACAGACAAATTAAAGAGACCTGAACAAGGAGATATCCCTATATTATTAAAAAGTGTATGAAAACCTATTTATTTATGAGAAGTATTTTAATACTGACTTTATCCATCTTGGCTGTATTAACGTTTAATGGAGGATTTTCATTACCTTCAAAGTATGAGGGGATGATTGTCCGTAAACTCGAATTTGTTGGCCTCGAAAACATAGATATTGATGATTTACTTGACGTAATGATTACTGAAGAGGGGTTTCCACTCAAGGCCTCAGAAATAAGGGAGGATATTAAGGCTGTTTTTCGAGAGGGGAAATTACAGAATGTATTGGTAGAGGTAAAAGAGCATCTTGATGGAGTTCGAGTGAGATTTATATGTAAAGAGCGACCAATTATTAAGGAAATCAAGTTCAAGGGCACAGAGGAGCTTAGCGAGGTTGAGTTAACAGAGATAATCTCTATTAAAGACGGAGATGTTTTAAGAATTAATATTATAGAAAAAAACATAAAGCTAATCAAAAAGAAGTATGAAGATGATGGATTCTTTAATGTTGTTGTAAAGTATGAGATTAAAAGAGATAAAGAGGATGAAAATATTGTAACTCTTATATTTATTGTAGATGAGGGTGAGGAGATTAAGGTTGCAAAGATTTCGATACTTGGTGCAAGAAAGATATCAGCTGACAAGCTTACTGATGCTATGGAGACTAAAGAGGATGGGTGGTTTAGGGATGGCACATTCAAAAAGGGGATTTATGAGGAGGACAAGAGTAAGATAATTGCATATTACAGGGAAAACGGTTACCTCGATGCTGATATAATAGAAGATAAGGTAGATTATGAATGGGAGAATCCTGAAGAAAGAGAGAAAAGGGTTATCTTTATTACTATCAAGGTTATCGAGGGGGATCAATATTATTTTGATGGATATACATTAAGCGGGAATGAGGTTTTCGCTAGCAGGGTGTTTGAGGATAGATTTGAACAGCGGAGTAAAGGATCAATATTTAATGATACAAAATTCCAGAAAGATAGACAATTGATAAGCTTTACCTATGCCTCTAAGGGATACATTTTTGCTAGAGTAATCCCAACCAGGATCATACAAGAGAGAGAGGTGGATATTGATGGAGAGAAGAAAATTCAGAAATTTCTAAAGATTGACATCAAGATTGAGGAGGGAAAACAAGCTTATATAGAAAATATCATCATTAAGGGAAATAAAAAGACCAAGGACAAGGTAATAAGAAGAGAATTAATAATAAAAGAGGGGGAACTCTTTAACTCAAATAAGGTTCAGCTTTCAAGGGAAAAGGTGTTTAACCTGGGATTTTTTAAACAGGTCAATTTTGATATCAGGCCTGGCAGTAGAGAAGGTTTAATGAATCTAATAATTGATGTGGAAGAACAACCGACTGGGACGATCTCACTGGGTGGCGGTTATGGCACTAGCACTGGATTTTCCATCTTTACTGATGTGGGCGAGAACAATCTTCTGGGAAATGGACAAAGGGTTGGAGTTAGATTTGAGTATGGACCGAGGAAGAGTTCCATAACCCTCAGTTTTAGAGAACCCTGGTTATTGGATTTTCCAGTAGGCTTTACAGCCTCAATTTTTTATGAATTGTATAGAGTAACTGATGTGCAATCCATGTTTGTCAATTCCGATGATACAGCTGAGTATCAGAAACAGGCCTTTGGGTATTCTCTTGGGCTAAGCTACAGATTCTGGTATTATTATGGTGTTGGTTCTATATGGAGTCATTCCTTTAAGAGTTACCTCGATCCATCAGGGAATAGTCCGGATTATATCTTTTTTGATGTGGCCAAGGGATTACAGGAGAAGAGAACCCTCACTCTATATTCCTACCGCGACTCAAAAGATAATTATATGAATCCCACCAGGGGATCGAGGGTAGAATTCTCAGTTTCATTTACTGGCGGTTATATTCTAAGAGGTGAAGATCATTATATAAAATATAATCCTGAATTCTATCATTACTACTCCCCTTTTCATCTGCCCTTTTTGAGATCGCATCCCTGTGTAATAGAACTTAGAACAAACGCAACCTTTATCCGTCCACCCTTCAACAGGGGAAAGCTTCAGAAGATTCAACCCAGGGATGAAAATGAATGGTTGGATTCCTCTGATAGACTCTTCTTAGGAGGGGTTGAGACATTAAGGGGATATGGTATAGATGATATTGATCTGCCATATTCATGGCAGGAGGGGCTCTTTAACAGAATACTCTATGGGATTGAATTTAGAATACCGATTCATCCTCAGATGTTATGGATTGCACTTTTCTTTGACGCAGGTTCACTCTGGACTGAAAGTTTTTGGGAGGAGAATATGAGTGAGAAATATCAGGAGATAATAAGGAATGACAAAGAGATAGATCCAACTGATCCAAATGATGAAGTATTGCTCTATGATATCAAAGATTTTCACAAGGCTGATCTGATGTCTTATTTTAAATATTCCTGGGGATTCGGTTTCAAGATCCAGATCCCAATGATGCCACTCAGGTTCTGGTTTGGGAGGAAGTTGAAATGGGTTGGAAGGGATGACGGCTTTTTTAAAGAGATTAGCGGATTCGACTTTCAGTTTGGGATTGGCGATATGCGGTTTTAGTCATGAATGACAGCATATACAATCTCATATTGAAACCATTTGAACGCTCTGATTCTAATCCATATGTGTTATACAAGACAGATTGTATACCTTCTCGCTTATGGCAAACAAACTTTCTCCTCGCCTTTTGCACTAAAGTCATATTGGCAATAATGACGATCCTTATATATAGTTGTGGCACAACCATAGAGAATGTGCAGTATGAGGGATGCTCGAAGATTAGATGTGTTAACATTAATATAATTTTTGATTATATGGTAAATAATAATCCAGAAGCAAAAGCCTTAAGGGATCGCATAAATCAATATCATGAGTCTATTAATGAACTCAACATCGATCTTGATAAAATTAAAAATGAGGAAAAGAAAAAGCTCATTATAGATAAGAGAGAGAAGATCAATCTACAATTGAATAAGATCAAGGGGGATGAGGATTACTACAAGGGGATAATACTCAATGAAATAGATAGAGCGATTATAAACATAGCTAAAAAGAGAAGGATCGATTTTATTATTAATATAGGTGAGGGAGCAATCTTTTCAAAAAAGGAATATGATTTAACTGAGGATGTGATTAGAGAGATTGTAAGGTTTAAGAAGAGAAATGCTCCTGTGTCAAGATAGAGGGATTTATAATAATGAAACTTTCAATAATTGCTGAGATACTAAATGAAAACTATTATGGAGAAGATGTTGATATTCATAGAGTCGGGAGTCTCGATACAGAATATGAGAATGCAATCATATACGTTGAGGAAGAGAGATATCTGGACAAAGCCCTATCAAAAAATCCTGTTGCTATAATACTCCCCCATGGATTGGTCCCAGAGGATATTCCTTATATTGCTGTCACTGATACAAAACTTGCATTTATTAGACTTCTGGAGTTATTTCCGATGAGAAGGGAGTACCTTGGAATAGACAAAAATGCTCATATCCATAGTAGTGCACATATAGGTGATAATGTAACAATAATGACAGGCGCTGTTATTATGGAGGATGTTGAGATTAATGATAACAGCGTAATATATCCTAACTGTACAATTGAAGGAGGGGCAAGGATAGGAAGGAATTCAACCCTCTATTCTGGTGTAATAATAGGTGAAGAATGTGTTATTGGTGATTATTGTATAATTCATTCAGGAACAGTAATTGGCTCTGATGGATATGGTTTTTATGAGAAGGATGGCAAGATCATTAAGATTCCTCAAATTGGCAGTGTTAAGATTGGCAATAATGTTGAAGTCGGCGCAAATTGCTGTATAGACAGGGCTACAGTGGATATTACAGAGATCGGTAATGATACCAAACTGGATAATATGGTCCATATAGCCCATAATGTAAAAATTGGAGAGAGATGCTTAATTATAGCTCAAACCGGTATATCTGGATCGGTTACTATTGGCAATCATGTAACCATCTTCGGACAGGCTGGAATTGGAGATCATATATCTATAGCTGACGAGACGATTATTATTGGACAAAGCGGCATTCATAATGACATAAAAAAGCCGGAGGTTCTCTTTGGCACTCCAGCCAGGCCGCACAGGGAACAGCAGAAAATTCAGGCTGCAATGAAATATCTGCCAGAACTCCTGAAAAGGATGAAGAGATTAGAGAGGAAAATAAGAGAAACAAGTGACGATTCACAAGACAGCAATAATTGAAGGCGACGTTAACATTGGAGAGAATGTAACGATTGGCCCTTATGCCTTTATATCTGGCAAGATAAATATTGGCGCAAATAGCATGATTGGTCCCTATGTCCAAATTGAGGGAAGCATAAACATTGGGGAGGGGAACCAAATATTCCATAGCGCATATATAGGTGCTCCTCCTCAGGATGAGGGTTATGAAGGAACTGAAACCTATGTTGAGATTGGGAAGAATAATATTATTCGAGAATTTGTCCAAATTCACAGGGGCACTAAGGAGGGATCAGTAACTAGGCTTGGCTCGGATTGCTTTTTAATGGGTGGTGTACACATAGCTCATAATGTAAAAATAGGCAATTCAGTAATTATGGCAAACTATACGGCCCTAGCAGGTTACGTTGAGATAGATGATTATTCATTTGTCTCCGGTCTCAGTGGATTTCATCAGTTTACAAGGATCGGCAAGTATGCCATGATTGGAGGATGCTCAAGGATATCAAAGGATTGTCCCCCTTTTATGATAGTTGAAGGAAATCCGGCAAGGATTGCTGGAATCAATGTTGTTGGTCTAAGGAGAAGGAATTTTTCATCGGAAAGAAGGAGAGCAATAAAAGAAGCATATAGAATCCTATTCAGATCAGGGAAAAATATGACACAGGCCTTGAATGATTTAAAATCAGACGAAGGGAATGAAGATATCAATGAATTGATCCGATTTATTGAATCTTCAACTAGGGGTGTTACAAGATAAAGCCATCCCTATGGCTACGCTGGTAATAACGGACATGTAAAAAAATGGAATTTATTATTCTGTTATCTTAGCAAATAGGTGAAGGAATTATGATTAGAACTATTATACTCTTTATATCCCTCATAATTATATCATGCAACAGCAGAGAGGAGATTATTAAGAGGACATTTCAAGGCTATAATGGAAGATATCTCATCTATGTATGTAAAAGTGATTATACACTTAAGGTATATGACAGGGATTTCCGAATTATGACAGATTACAAAATTGGTTATGGTCTAAATCCTGATAAAAGACCAAAGCTATATTCTGGCGATAAGCGTACACCTGAGGGTGTATATCGAATCATTGAAATATTGAGCATGGATGCTGACAAAAATTCCAATGCCTATAAAAAGCTTAAGTCAATGAATCAGGTCTATTTTCGGGCTAAGGATGGTCATTATAAGTTTGGGAAAAAAGATATTGATCTCGGTGATAACGCCTATGGCCCTAGATTCTTTCGACTGGATTATCCCAACCTGAATGATAAGCATAGATACAAAGATGCCTTGCAAAATCGCGAGCTTCCTTTAATAAACCAAAGGACACCCTCGATTGGTTCAGGAATTGCTATACATGGCAATAATGATATTACATCTATAGGGCATCTCTCTTCTAGCGGTTGTATCAGAATGTATAATGATGATATTGTTGAACTTGGGGAATATATACAAATCCATACACCGGTGATTATTTCTCGTAAGTAAATTAAAGTGTTGACATATTCTCTCAACTCATTAAATTTTGAGGCGTAATCATTAACTTAATGGAGGAATAATGACTTTTAATCTAATAACATCAGCATTTGCACAGGGTAGTGATAAAATGAAGGGAAGCGATTCATTTGGTATTTTATTCCCGATTATTGCCATGATATTAATATTCTATTTCCTTTTAATCAGACCTCAGCAGAAAAAAGAAAAAGCCAGAAAAAGCATGATATCAGCAATAAAGAAAGGGGATAAGGTCTTAACAGTGGGTGGCATCTATGGGGTTGTAGTTAATGAAAAGGATGATGACACAGTGATTCTAAAAATAGCTGATGGAACAAAGGTAGAATTTTCTAAAGCATCGATACAGTCAAAAGTGTCATAACATGGTTTTATCATCAAATTACAATACATTTCTGGGGTATAGCGACCCATCCTGATTCAAAGTGATTTTACCCTGTTATGATTTCATCATATATAATTAAGAAGAGATTCTGATAACTTTCTATACTCAACACAAATTATTCAACTTTAATAATAAGATGGAAAGAAGAGTACCACCGCAGGTGTGGATTAAACCTCATTTATTTAGAGTTACAAATTATAATAAATACCTGAATGATGTTAATACATGCGTAAAAAAATCCATCAATCCACTCTAGTCTTCATTATAATTGCCCACATGTTTTATTACAATGGTAATGAGATATATGGGCAAACAGATATTCCCAATAAAAATGAACACGATACGAAGATTAAAAAAACAGAAATATCCGATGTTGAACCGACCTTAAAAGATAATCAAGTGGATAGTGTTGACAATGAAGTAAAGGCTGAAAACCCTCCTACTCAGAAGGAGACTCAATCATCTGAGAAGAAAGAGAGGGGCAAGGAAGAGGAAGTAATTAAAGATATTGAAGATAAAACAGATGTTGATTTAAAAGTAAAAGCAGAAGCGCCTAGGGATAAGAATAAAAAGCGAAATAATCAGATCAAGGACTATGGATTATTAGAAGTGATTGAGGGTGAATTCAAGTATAAAAGAATCCCTGGATACAAAACTTCTGATAAAACTGACACCGAAATCCTATCCCAGGATAGATTACAGAGCCATCCCATAGATAATGAGAGTTTAACCCCAAAAGGGGATGGACTTGATGATACCAAGAAGAATAATTTTGATACCTTAATAACTATTGCTCTTATTTTAATTGTTGCACTGATATTTATTCTATATAGGATTAGATCTAAAGAGAGGAGTAGAGGCAGTGTTCTAAAAAGATTCCCCAAAGGTTAGTAAAGTATATCCTGCGTTTATACCAATATTATTTACTTTCTCTTCATTTAAAATTAAGGGAATAATTTATTAAGGGTGTATCTTATCTAAAGGTATAAGGAGTATCGCTCTTCATTGCTGATAAAAGGCTTATAAGAGTTAAAGGCAATAGAGCTGGGATGCGATTTTTCACCATAGATACTCAGGGCAGGGTACAAAATCGACTATCAGTGTATTGACGACAATTACACTGATAATTCAATAAATGTATCGGATTATGCTATAATCCGAATTAAATGAATGTAAATTTAATATTACTAAAGAGGTATGATGTCAAGAGGAATGATATATAAACTAATATTTATATTATTTATTATTGTCTTCTCAATTATCCTCATCTTCCCAACAATAGGGAATAAGAAGATGGAGATAGTGTTAAACCTAGATGCATCTCTTAATGATATTGATGCAATAAAAAAGAGATTCTCTAGTGGGGATTATTATGTAAGCAAAGAAGATAATAAAATAATCGTTGAGGGAATCAATTTAAATGATGCAATAATGAATGAGGTTAAAATATTCCCTGGGGTTAAGGAGACAGAGATTGTTCCTCATTGGGCGGAGAAGGCTGTTCTTGCAAAGAAAATCAATTTAGGTCTCGACCTTCAGGGTGGAATGCATCTGGTTCTTAGGGCTAATTTCGGTAAAATTGAAAAAAAGATGAATAAGGAATTAACCAAGAGCGATAAGAATGAGATTACTCAGCAAGCCCTTGAGTTGTTGAGAAACAGAATCGACAAATTCGGCGTATCTGAACCATCGATACGTCCAAGGGGAAACGAAGCAATCGAGATACAATTGCCGGGTGTAAAGAATCCCAAGATCGTAAAAAAGGTAATTGGCACAACCGGCAGGGTTGAATATAGGCTCGTTGACGGTGAATATTCTAAGAAGGCAAATAATTGGCTGAAGTTAAATTACAAGGATGAAGAACTCCCTCAATCTTCTGATGAACAGACTCTATTATTAACAAAAATCTCCAGAGGAATAAAACTCCCGCGAAACCTTGAATTATTATTTTTTTATAAAATGAATAAGGAGATAAAAAAAATATACCCTGCGCACATAACTGCTCTTGAAAAAAATGTATCTCTCGCTGGCAATGATATAAGCAAGTCATGGGTTGGACAGGATGAATATGGAAGGCTAGCGGTTCATTTTACAACCACACCTGATGGCGCAAGCAAATTTGCACAGGTAACGTCAGAGAAAAACCATGGGAAAAAGCTTTCCATTATAATTGATGATAAAGTGAGAAGCGCACCACAGATCAACGTTCAGATCACAACAGGGCAGGCTGTTATTCAAGGTGATTTCACACCTGACGAGGTGAACACTCTAGCACGGATAATCAAGGAAGGAGCCCTACCCGTTGATCTGGAAATAATCGAAGAGAGAACAGTTGGTCCTTCACTTGGCCAAGATTCGATTGAATTCGGAATAAATGCAATTATGATTGGTTTTATTGGAGTAATGATCTTTATGATTTTCTATTATAAAGTTGCTGGAATAATAGCTGATCTCGGTCTTATGCTCAATATGATATTCATGCTTGCGCTCCTTTCCTGGCTCGGTTTTACCCTTACACTGCCTGGTATTGCAGGTTTTATACTCACAGTAGGTATGGCGGTTGATGCAAATGTTATTATATACGAAAGGATTAAGGAAGAGCTTCGAAATGGCAAATCAATCAGAATGTCTGTTGTAAATGGTTTTGATAGAGCATTTTGGACAATCTTTGACGCTAACCTTACAACGCTAATCGCAGCCTTTATACTCTCTCAGTTTGGGACAGGCC
Source organism: Spirochaetota bacterium (assembly GCA_034190085.1). NCBI lineage: Bacteria > Pseudomonadati > Spirochaetota > Spirochaetota bacterium. Next base: position 52,332 of record JAXHTS010000035.1, on the reverse strand, counting down.
CTATTAAGGGTTTTGCCGTTACACTTTTTATCGGAATAATCTGCAGCATGTTTGTGGCCTTATATATAACAAGGTTCATCTATGAGATCATCTCATTAAATAAAAGGGTGAAAAAATTAAGAATATAGGTTTACTTTTAATCTTGCCTTTCACCTATTAGCTTCTTCCACGAATAACTGAATTGGGGAATATAAAGTGGAAGCTATAAACGCATTAGATATAAGGAGTTTAGATTGGAAAAAAATATTGAGTTTCTTAAATACAGATACATTGCTATTGTACTATCCATAACGATTTTTATACTCTTCTTAGTACTTGGTTTCATTAGAGGCGGAATGAACTGGGGGATTGATTTTGTGGGAGGAGTCAAGATAATAGCCAAGTTTGAGAAAAGTGTAGATATTACAAAAATTCGAACAGAATTGGGCAATCAGAATGTAACTGCTCTGGTGCAACAGATTGGCAAAGAGGAGCAGAATGAATATATTATTGCGACAAAATTGCTAAACAATGAGGAGGCCTCAGAGGATAGGTCAAATACCATAAAAGAAGCTTTAACTAAAGTCTTTAATGTGGAATTTCTGAGTACTGAGACGGTAGGACCCGCAATCGGTGATTTTCTAAGACAGTCTGCATTAAAACTCTTTGTTGTAGCACTCGTCTTAATTACACTCTATCTCTCCTTTCGTTTTGAATTTAAATATTCAGTTGGTGCAATTGCTGCACTTCTGCATGATATCATGCTATCAATTGCCTTCTGTGGTATGACCGGGGTAGAGATCAGTATTCCAATTGTTGCTGCCTTCCTATTTATATTTGGTTATTCTGTTAATGATACTATTGTCATCTTTGATAGAATACGAGAAAATGTTGAGGTAAAATCAAAACAAACATTTTTTGAAGTTATAAACAGATCAATCTCACAGTCAATATCCAGAACACTGCTTACATCCCTTACTACTATGTTTGCTGTTTTAGCTCTCTATATTCTTGGCGGAGATGTAATCAATGACTTTGCGCTTGTTTTGCTCTTTGGCGTTATCATCGGTACTTTTTCTTCAATCTATATTGCTTCACCAATACTTCTCGCTTGGGAGAGATTCTCCACAAAATAGAGTATTCAAAATGAATTCACTCAGATTGAATCTTGTCTTTATTATCATCTTTATATTTTCTCCGAGATATCTCGTATTTCCAAAAACCAATAAAGTAAAAATCGACTCACATTTTAGCTCCCTAGCAATTTTAGAATTTTCTAAATATCTCATCTCCAAGGAAGAATACTACAGGGCATATGTTGAACTATTGAGATTGAACTCCTATTATCCAGGACATATTGATAATAGTATTTTCTATACTACCGAACTATTTCTATTATTCAAGGGAAATGACTTTAATACCCTATTACATAAAAGATATGCATCTGAAAATAGGAGTATTGATTATATTGAAGTAATATTTAAATCTGATGTTTATCTTGAAAGATCAGAGTATTTAAAGGCAAACTCCATTCTTCTCTCCTCCTATCAGTTAAAGAGTAAAACAACTCTCGATATATATATTTACAAACGATTATTTCTGTCATATCTATTATTAGACAGGGTAATTGCGGCTAGAAGACTCCTCGATGAAACAGAAAATGTGGAAAGTGGTATATGTACTGAAAAATATGAAGAGCTGGTAAAGTATTCAATCATTAAACACCATGAGTTAAAAAATCCGATCTACTCGTCTATACTTGGGCTAATACCAGGTATGGGATATGTATACTCAGGGAGGAAACCTACGGGTATTATCGCCCTACTATTAGTATCGGTGTTCTCTACATTGACATACCTCTCTTTTAAGACTGATAATAAGGCAATTGGTATAATTGTTGGCACGGCTGGGACATTCTTTTATACAGGGAGCATTATAGGTGGTTTTCTGTCCTCAAAGAGATATAATAGAGAAATTACCAATAGGATGAAAACAAGATTGTTTAAGGAGATGTCTCTTTTACAGGATAGGGAAAATATATATAAAGGCCATGGGATATATAACATCAGATAGAGATAGAGGTTATATGGAGAAGGCTCTCCAATTGGCTTTCTCAGCATTGGGTAAGACATCTCCCAATCCATCTGTAGGAGCTGTTATAGTAAAGAATAACAAGATTATTTCAACTGGCAGCACATCCCCCTGTGGACAGGAGCATGCTGAAGTTGTAGCAATAAGGAATGCTGGTATAGATATAGATGGTTCTGAACTCTATGTCTCCCTTGAACCCTGCTCTCATCATGGGAGGACCCCACCATGCACAGATGCTATAATTCACTCGAAGATTACTAGGGTCTTCATACCTCTCCTCGATCCTAATCCCTTAGTTGCGGGGAATGGCTTAGCAAGGCTGCGTAAGGCTGGTGTGGAGGTCGTATTGCTCTCAGAAATGGCAGATTATGCATCGGATCTAATAAGGCATTTTAAGAAATATATTTTACATAACAAGGGATACATTATTCATAAATCTGCAATTACCATTGATGGGAAGATCGCAACAAGAGAGGGAGACTCAAAGTGGATAACATCCGAATATTCGAGATATATTGTTCACAGATTGAGGGCAATTGTTGATGCTATCATAATTGGGAAAAATACCCTGCAGATGGATAATCCTACACTAAATGTTCGATTGGGTTCATTCTCAGATGAAGTGATAAAATACTTTGAAAATTCGAATATTAAAATAATAGGGAGGGACAGCCTCTTCTTGAAAATGCTCTTTGAAGTAGGCAATAGAGTAGAGGATAGAACCTCAAGTAGAATGATAGTAGGATTACCGGAGCAGATAGATTTCACCAAGAATATCTTTTTTGATGATAATTTTTTCTTTTTTGTAAATGAAAGAGTGAAGGATAGCCTTATAGAGCGTGATGATTATAATATTATAAAAAAACTAATCAGAGATAATAAAATCTTATTTATTGCTGGCAATACTGGAAAAGAACAGATTATCAATATTGTTGATACACTATCACAACTCGGAAAGGTGATGGTTATGTTAGAGGGAGGTGGAAGGTTAGCGGGATCCTTCTATGATGCAGGTGAAATTGACCAATTATTATATTTCACATCTCCAAAGGTGATAGGCAAAGGGATATCCCCTATTGAGGGAGAAGGTGTGAGTTCAATTCAGGATTCATTAAAACTCTATGATATCTCCGCGGCTATGATAAAGGAGGATATCCTCTACAATGCATACAAAGAACCCTTTCATTATAATATGAGGTGAGATTAGTGTTTACAGGTTTAATTGAGAAAATAGGAACTGTGAAAAATATCCGCAAAGCGGGTAATGGAATCTACCTTACAATATCATCTCACAGCATCCTTAATGGAACCCAAATAGGGGATTCAATCAATATTGATGGAGCCTGCCAAACAGTAACTAAGATTGAAGGGGATTCTTTTACCGTATTCACCTCCAGCGTGACATGCAATCTTACAACATTAGGTAATTTTCAGGTTAATAGGAGGGTCAACCTTGAGAGGGCATTGTCTCCGAGTTCACGCATGGGGGGGCATATTGTACAGGGACATATAGACGGCAAGGGATTGATTAACAAGATGCTGAGGGATGGAAATGGGATGACAATCGAAATTACAGTTTCTGAGGATATATTAAAGTACATTGTAGAGAAGGGATCTGTTGCGGTTAATGGAATTTCTCTTACTGTGGTTTCCCTTACTGATAGCAGTTTCAATCTATATGTGATACCTGAAACAATTCAAAAGACCACATTAAATGAATCTGTTACTGGTACAGAAGTCAATATTGAAGTAGACATCCTAGCAAAATATGTTGAAAAGATGATCTTCAAAACAATTGAGGTAGATAAAGATAAAGGATTGAAAAAAAGGCTTATTGAAGGTGGATTCATGTAACAGATTGCTTAATAATAATCTAAGGACATATAAAGGAGCTGAGTTGGATTATTCTCATAGTCCAAAAATTCTCTTCAAGTTAATCATTGCAGGTTTTATTGGTAGTTCAATCCTCTTTTTAAGATGAGAAGAGAGATATATAGCATGAATAACCTCTAAGGCCTTATACCCATCCTCACCACTGGATATAATGTCTACAATCTTTCCATTGAGTAGTTTTTTTGCTTCTAAATATTCTCTCTGAAAATAGTTAGGACCTCCTGTTTTAGGGAAGGATTTCTCAGAGAGATCTCGAAAACCTGTGTATAATCTCGATTTTTTGGTTTGATAAAGATGCTCATATCCATTTCCAATTACAATCTTACCCTTAGTGCCTGATATTTCAAGTTCGAATAGGAAGTATTCCCTCTCACCACCAGCTTCAAGAAAAATGTCTATGCCGCTACTGCACTTCAGCCATGCGCAAACCCGATCCTCAAAACCGCTCTCTCTCTCCTTCCTCTCTATCTCACCCTCAACAGAATTAATTTCCCCAAAGAGGAATCTTATTATATCTATCATATGTGTTCCATCATGAAGCAGGGGTCCCCCACCCTCTTCAATCTTCGATTCCCCGTTATAACCTGATGTCAGAATCGATGCGTATATTGTTTTAACCTCGCCAATGCGACCATTATCTATAAGTCTTCTTACCATCCTATATCTATTATCATATCTTCTCTCGTGGTTTACTATCAAATCCACATTATACCTTTGGGTTGACTTTATAAATAATTGAGCCTGGGATAAGGTAGAAGCAATTGGCTTTTCACATATTATTGTCTTAGCTCCGTTCTTTGATGCAAATATTCCAATATCAGCATGCGACTCTGTCCATGTTGATATTATGACAAACTTTGGATTTACCCGTTCAATCAACTCCTTATAGTCAGCAAATAGATTCTCTTTGGATAGATTTGCACAGCTAGCGAATCTATTTAATCTTTCAACATTGATATCACAGGCATAATTTATTCTTAATCCAACAGAGTTGGCCCCTCCCCAGTGTGTACATGGCTTGTATCTTAAGGGATCAAATTCTAAGGAAAATCCTATTCTTCCACATCCGATGAGAGCGATATTTAGAGGTTTCATTTATCTTGTTTATAGCATAAATTTATCGATTAGAAAAAATAGAAGCGCCTATCTGAGAATTACTAATATAGAGGTATTACACTGTATAAGAAATATTTATAAACTTACTAATAATATAATGATAATAAGAAGTATAATGACCAGAATTCCAATAGCGATATATGAGACCTTAGGGTGGGTTGTATGTTTTGAATCTTTTGTGATCATTCCTTTAGGATTTAATTCAACATCATCAATACTTTTTTCTGATATAAGACCATTTACAGAGGGATTGTACATTCTAAGCTTCACCTGCCTCTCCTCTTCTGTACATTTTCCAAAAATTCCAGGTCCAATCTTTGTTAGAACCTCTAATGGTGTATTTGCTCCTTCCGATTTAATGTCAATTACCTCACAAGCTATTGGTTTGATAAAGTTTTCAATCCTTAGGTTTAGAAGATCAATAAAATAGTTTGCCCTATCGGAATCGGGAATAACCTTACTCATTATCTTATCCCCAACCTTAAGCTCATAAATGGGTGTACCTGAAACTGGTGCAAGAATCAATTGGATTGGGAGTATGACAGCCCCATCTTCCATTGGGTAATTCCCTTCAGATTGATCATTAGCATCTAATGAGGTAAACTCTCTTTGTCTATTCTTTCGAAATTCATCTTCTGAAATCTCCTGGATTGCAGTTTCCAGAATCAAATTCTTATCGTGAATAATCCTATTTATAATATCAGTTATAGTAATGTCAATATTATCGTATTCATAATTTCTGATGTAATCGTATAGATTTGATTTCTGATTCTCATCATTTGCAATTTCCTTAATAATATCCTGTAGATATGATGTCATACTCGGATTACACTCATTATTCCATCTCAATTTCAGAATGGATTCCTCATATTTCTCCCAAGAAGAATGTGGTTCAATTTCATAGGTGCTTGAATAGGTTGATACAAGTATGTGATAAGAATCCATATCTCCACGCTTATCAAAAATAATTAGGAATAACCCATAAAAATTTAGAGAGTTCGATTTAAATCTCCCCTTTAAGATTAGACGATTACCCTCTTCAACGTATTTCTTTTGATTATCTTCTGAAACCATTATAATATCCACGCACTTTGTTAGATAATGTACACACAATACTCGAAAAAAAACCTCATAATGTGGTGTAATCCCCGTTTATATAATTCAATAATGATCGTTTTCAAGGTTAGTCAAATGTGATATCTCTGTCAATATAAAAATAGTGTAACATCGATATTTGAATTCAGTGTAAACGAATATGGGCATAGTTATTTATTCTATTGAATAAATAAAATTTAATATGCGAAGGAGTAAAATAATAAAAATATTATTGACGATACTAAAACAAATTATTAACATTGTAACAAATAATATAGTAATCTGTCCAATATTGTAATGAATACAATTTATATTGACTAGCGAGTTTCATTATGTCACCAAAATGTAGAAATTGTGGATATGAAGGCACGAGAGATAAGTTTCGCTTTCTCAATTATGCTGAGGTTATGGGACCGAATGTCTACAGACACTGTCCCAAGTGTAAATCAGCGGTATATTGTGAAGAATTAGAAGAAGATGAGAAGGAACCGAATGATGAAATTTGGGGAACAGGTAGTTTACGAGGGCAGGTTTTTAAGAGATCCCGAAAATCTGAAAAAGGTAAAGAGTAGTTAATATTTAATAACTACATTATCATATATTTATATATATAACAGTTGTTTTGACCCTTCCCCCAATTTGCATTATACCCGATTGAACTGTCTTCAATCATAACATAAAGATAATAAAGCAATTATTGATATTTGGATAACGTATTAAATTATATTGGTAAATAATCACTTTAGATTGAAGGTATTAACTGGTATAGGATAAAAAACTATAAAGTAATAATTTTAATTTTGAGTTTTATTTGCTAACCTAAACAATTTTGAAAAAATGGGGTCTAAAGATGTTTTATTCAATCCTACAATAAATCAATAAAGGGGAGAGTCAATGAGCGAACAACTATTGGTTACACAGATTCAAAGATTTTCAGTAAATGATGGTCCTGGCTTTAGAACCAATGTCTTTTTAAAGGGTTGCAGCTTAAGATGTTTATGGTGTCACAATCCTGAAACACAGTCAACGGACAAGGAGTTGTATTGGAAAAAGAGGTTATGTGTTCAATGTGGAGCTTGCTTAGATGCTTGCCCCAAAGATGCTATCTACCCACCTATACCACCTGAAGAAGCTCAAATGGAAGGTTCCACATATTATAAAATTGATTGGGATAAATGTGATCTCTGTTTTAAATGTGTTGATGTCTGTGTATATGATGCCCTTGAGATTGTTGGCACACCAATGACTATTGATGAGATTATAGAGGAAGTTGAGCAGGATATTCCCTTCTATAATAATTCTGGCGGCGGAATGACCCTGAGTGGTGGGGAACCCATGATTCATGCAGACTTTGTTATTGACTTACTAAAAGGAGCTCGTAAAAAGGGACTGCATATTTGCTTAGACACGAGTGGACATTGCAAATGGGAATACCTTGAAACACTATTAGATGAAGATTTAGTTGATATATTTTTATTTGATATAAAGCATATAGACACCAATAAGCATAAGGAACTGACCGGTGTTGGTAATGAGTTAATACTTGAAAACTTGAAGAAGTTAACTGAAAGGAGAGCTGAGATTTGGATTCGAGTGCTCGGAATTCCGGGATACACTGATTCATTGGATTACCATAGGGACGTAGCAGATTGCTTAAAGTCATTGCCAGGACCAATTGAGAGGATTGACCTCCTACCCTTCCATAATTGGTGTCAGGATAAATATGGATGGCTTGGCATCGATTGGAAGATGGCTGAAGTTGAGGCTATGGAGCCATCGGAATTAAAATTTGCTTTAGAAATTTATGAAGCTGCTGGATTTAAAACCACAATTGGCGGTTCTGGTTTTGAAGATAAAGTGGCTTAATTTATGGAGAACATAATGGATGAGGAACGATATATAGGTGTAATAAATAATATCCAGAAGATGAGCATGAATGATGGCCCTGGATATAGGACAGTGGTTTTCTTTAAGGGTTGTTATCTCAATTGTGAATGGTGCCATAATCCTGAGGGCAAAAGGCGCTATCCGGAGGTCATACCTTATGTTTCCAATTGCATAGGATGTAGGAAATGCCTAGATGTCTGCCCCACTGGCGCCCTTTCACTGATTGAAGAGAAGAAACCACATATCGACTTGGGTCTTTGTTCTACATGTTTACAATGTGTTAAAATATGTAAAGATGACGCATTGATATGTTGGGGAAAGATTGTTACCGTAGAAGAGGTGATGGCTGAGGTTGAAGAGGATAGGGTTTTCTATAAAAACTCAGGTGGTGGAATGACCATCTCTGGGGGCGAACCCATGGCTCAACCTGAATTTGCTTATGCTTTAATGAAAACCGCCAGGAATCGGGAAATTCATACCGCCCTTGATACCTGCGGACATGCACCCTGGGAGGATTTTGAGCGTGTATTGGAATTCACAGACATAGTCCTCTTCGATATTAAAGTCATCGATCCTCAAATTCACCATGATTATTCTGGAGTTGGGAATGAGCTTATTCATGATAATGTTAAACGTATATCAAATATGAATATTGATATGAGAATTCGAGTCCCAATTATACCAGGACGAAATGACTCAGAGGAAGAACTATTAAAAATTGCCAAATTTATTGAGGAATTAGGCCCATCTGTGAAGGGCGTTGACCTGCTTCCCTATCATCCCTATGCAGGTGCAAAGTATAAAGCATTTGGTTTTGATTACCCCTTTCCTGCTGGAGAAGGAATACAAGATGATCCATTACGGCCTATAGTTGAAATGTTTTTAGATCATGTCGAAGAGGTAACTGTAGGTGGTTAGTAAAGAATATTAATAATAATACCAAATAAAAGGAGGTAAGGAAAATGCCTACATGTGTAGAGTGTAAGAGTTTCTTTGCTTTAGAAGAAGACCCCTCTCGAGGGGATTGTGTAATGAGAGTAGTAGACCCACGCCAAGCTTATTATAAGGCTAAACCAATGGCAGCTGATGAAGATGCATCAAAATGTACTTCATTTCAGAAAAAGTAAAAGTCTATTGGTTGTTTCAATTATATCTTTTCAGTCCCTTGCTTTTATCTAATAATTGAGGAGGAAGCATTTCTAATTGTATTGAAATAGTAAAATCTTCCTCAAAGGACTCGAAGGGATTGAAATAAATTGATATTAAATTGATGATAGAAAAAAGAAGTGATTAAAAATAAACAATATGTAATAGATATAGTATATAGAATTAATTCAACTATATCCTTAACATAAATTACATACATACCCTTCTCCAGTATAATATGATTGATAATACATCAATGCATATAATGAGATAAATCCCTTAAGTTTAAATTAATGTAATTAATAACTTAAGGAATTCAATCATATTGAGTAAAATACTGGAGGGGGTTTTTTATTAAACCAATATAAATGAAAAAAACTGATGATACAAAGCTATATAGATATTTTTCTATTATTACCCTTATCATTGCTATAATACTAGCCCTTATCTCTTACTACTCAATTCTTATAGTTGAGCCAAAAGTTAAGGAATTGTTATCCATGAGTGATAATATTAATGATAATTATAAAGAAGCGTATATTGAACTGAAAAATCCCCAACTATTTGCTGGTTATAACAATTACGATGCTATAGCTCGTCCAATAGAAAGCATAAAAAAGAATTTTAATAATAAGATTGATAATAACGAAGAGTTCGAGATTAACGATAAAATATATTTATCCATTCTATTGGAAAGAAGGATGCTAGGTTCAAGACTTGGTAGAAATACAATGATATTCTTTTTAATGTTGTCAGCTCTAGGTTTTGTATTTTGTCTGTACGAGATTAAGCAAAAAAAAACAAGATCAATAGATTGAAATATTTAGAAAAACAACGACTTCATCCAAAGATATAAAGATATATAGATTAAAGGGATAACTCACCGAGTCTTATAAATATGACATTACGAAGCACTACTAATAATGACTTTCAATTAGATTAAATTATAATTCAATATTTTTAATGTAATATTGTAATATAAGTGATCAAGGGGGAATACATGCCACATAGTAATCTAACACAAAAAATGTCACACTTCTGCAGCGACACTTGCCCTGTTTGTACTAGAGCACGCAAAAAGGGAGAAGGTTTTTTTTATAATTTTGTAAAATTAAAATTATATAGAAAATCATGCCCATTTTGTCGATCCTATGAAAAGGTACATGGTAAACCTGCATATAAATGAAAACATTCATTTATTAGCAAATTTTCCAATGTTTGTTATAGAATTATTCACCATTATATCTTAATTCCTAAAAATATATACTATTCTATATGATTTATACATTCCAAACGAAAATTGGCCAATAGCTGTTTATTGGTTGAATCAATATATTATAACGAATTGGAGTAAAATGAAGGGGATATGAGTTATATACCTAGCTATATATCTCTTTATGAAGAGGGAATACTCACAAAAAGAATAGAAGCTATTCGTAAAGGGATCGAAGGCTGTATGCTTTGTCCTCATAAATGCAATGTTGATAGAACCAAGCATAGAGATGGCAAGTGTAAGAGCGGTCAGCGACCAATTGTCTCATCCTTCAATGCACACTTTGGAGAAGAATCCTGCCTCGTTGGACGCTATGGATCAGGTACAATATTTTTCACTAACTGTAACCTTTCATGTATTTTTTGTCAGAATTATGATATCTCTCATTTAGGCTCAGGAAAAGAAATATCCTATAAGGATCTTGCTAACATTATGCTGAACCTTCAAGCAAAGGGATGTCATAATATAAACCTTGTTACACCAACTCATATGGTTTACGCTATTTTACGGGCACTTCCTATAGCAATTGAAGGTGGATTAAGGATTCCACTTGTTTACAATTCTGGTGGATATGATTCTATTGAGACTTTACACCTTCTTGATGGGGTGATTGATATATATATGCCTGATTTTAAATTTATGGATTACACAATCGCTGAAGAATTAAGCAATGCCAAGAACTACCCTAATATCGCCATGAATTCCTTACGAGAAATGCATAATCAAGTGGGAGACCTATTAATAGACGACAGAGGAATCGCTTATAAAGGATTAATGGTAAGACATCTTGTGCTACCCAACAATATTGCTTCTACTGATAGAGTGATTTCATTTATTGCAAATCTATCGAAAAATACTTATATTAACATTATGAATCAGTACAGGCCTGCTTTCAGGGCCAGAGAATGTTTTGATCTAAAAAGAAGGATTACTCTTGAAGAGTATGACAAGGCAATCGATGTTACCTCAAGTGTAGGCCTAAAGAGATTAGATAAAAACAACTTCTTTATAGGATGATTGTATGATTATACTATATCGTCATCAGGAATAGACTCCACTCCACACAGGCATGAAGGAACTATCTCATCAGTGTCATATTGCTACTATTTGAACAAGCCCACATCATTATCGATAAACCTATAGATTGATATTGCTCACAACGGTTGGTTGCTCGAAAGGTTCAGCAAGCCTGATATCTGGTTCAATGGCATATAACGCCTAAAAAATACACCGTCTGCAGCCTTTATATTTAATGAATAAATCCCATTAAAATATAATTTCTTGACTAAGGCAAGAATTACATGTATAATAAACCAGCATTAGTTATTCCTATATTAGTCCCTATGAGCATTCTTCTAATGAAGAATTAAATCTATCAATCTCTCTTAGTCTTATTATCTAAAATATCAACATTTGGCAATAACGCTTTCTTTATCTTTTTACAAATATTTTTTCAATTTATCTTTAGTATGAGATTCTACTAAGCAGTAAAAATAATATTTATGGTTTATAAAATGGAAAAAAAGAAGATACTTATTGCAGAAGATAATGAAGCAAATGCAGAGCTTTTGTTAGCGATATTAAGAAGGGCTGGATATTCGGCTGATGTTTCAAACAATGGCAAGAAAGCCTTTGATACTATAAAAAGAAATAAATATGATGCTCTACTTACTGACTGGATGATGCCTGAAATGGATGGCATTGAACTGATAAGAAGAGTCAGGGATACAATTAAACCAGTGCCGATTATAGTGATAATCACTGCTCTATCATCCCCAGAGGCTCGCAAACATGCTTTAGATTCAGGATCTGATGATTTTATTGTTAAACCCTACGATCCTCAGGATATAATTACTAGGCTCGACAATCTTTTCAATAGAGAGAAACAGCCCTTCCCTTCAGTAATACCGAAACAGACAAAAAAATATAATATATCCGCGCCATTCACTGGAGTCTGCATTGCCGCGAGTTCAGGAGGTCCACAGACTTTGAAAAAAATACTCAGCACCCTAACTGTCACAAAGGATGCAGCCTTTTTTATTGTACAGCATAGCCCTTCTTGGGCATTGGAGGACATGGCAAAACGTTGGAATGAAATCTCTACAATGGAGATAATTCTAAGCACTGATGGTATTGCTATTGATCCAGGTAAGATATATTTAGCGCCTGGTAAAACCCATATGACTGTTGAACCTGGCTCGATGAAAATTCGTCTGCTTGACGATCCACCTGAAAATTATGTAAAACCTGCTGCTGATCCTCTCTTTAGAAGTGTTGCGAAAAGTTTTGGGAAGCGCAGTATCGCTGTAATTGTAACTGGGATGGGGCGCGATGGCGCTCTTGGAGCATCTCATATTAATGCCACAGCAGGAATTGTTATTGCGCAGGATCCTGAAACAGCCATAGTAAAATCCATGCCAGCAACAGTAATCAAAACAATTCCCAGTACTATTGTTGTTCCCCTTTCTGAGATTCCTGAGACAGTCAATAAATATATTGAAAAGCTCTCTGTGAATAAAGAGAATAAAATATTACACAAAGTTTATAATTAAAATAATCAATCACAATTGATTACCCCAATCTATCAAGCCATCTGATCCAGCGTAATTATTCACTGCTAAACTAAAATTGACAAAAATTATCCTCTTGTATTATATTGATAGCAAAATACTGCTTTAGTTTCATAGAGGATACTAAAGGTGGAATCAGAATGTGTTATAGAATTCGCTCACATTCATCTTTTGGTTTGTCAGATCACCCTGGCTATTGGAACTAACAATGTTTATCTATTATCATCAATGCTTTTTTATAGAGGGAAGCTATAGGAAAATTCAATAGGTTTCCAAATAATTATTAATGAACTGATTCAAATAATACGATTTAGAAAGTATATTCACTATCTATAATCGCATACTGATTTTTATATTGAGGCAATAAAACATGACACAAAAATTTTTTAATATACATTATACATTCATCATCATTTTGTCATATTTTTTCATTCCTACATTAGCAGTATCACAGGTTATTAGTGTTGATAAAATTTCAAATATAGGTTCACCTATTAACACAATGAGTGATGATTTTTCTCCTTCATTAACCGCGGATGAGAAGATAATTGTTTTTAACTCAAAACGAGAAAATAGTCGTTATCAGGACCTCTATATTAGCTATTTCAATAATGATGGTTGGAGCAACCCAGAACCGCTTACAGCATTAAATTCTCTTTATAATGATGAAACACCATATATTACTCTTGATGGAGCATTTATATTTTTTTCATCAGACAGAGATGGAAGCTACGAGATGCCTGCAAATTCATATGGTCAAATAAAGGTGTCATATGATCTATATGTATCAAAAAATGTTAATGGCAAATGGGCAAATCCTATTAAGATACCAGGTACTGTAAATGGAGTGCATCACGAGCGCTCTCCAAGCCTTAGCATGGACTCCAATACTCTTTATTATACAACCTGGCCCTTTGGAGATATCAGCAAGGCAAAGATTATGTCGGCTAAATATGTTAATGGTGAATTTATCAATTCTACACCCATGCCATCCCCGATCAATATGAATACTCAGGATATTGGATTAATCCCAAGTTTGGATGGAAAGGGATTCTATTTTTCTTCCAGCCGACCAGGTGGATATGGTGGTTGGGACCTTTATTATATAAATTACCAAAATGGAAAATTTGGTAAAACCGTAAATCTTGGACCAGAGATAAATTCTGAGTATAATGAGACGCATCTCTCCATAATAAACGAATCACTCTATTTCTGTTCCAACCGTCAGAATGGATATGGCCTCTATGACATTTATTCATCTAACATAACTAAAGATGATCTTGCTTTAAATTTTTTTGTCCGTGATAAAAAGACCCAAAAACCATCATCAGTGCAGATGCATATATCAACCAGGATAAAGGAGAGTGAAGACAAGTCTGTCACATACGAGATTAAAAAGCAAACCGATACCAATGGAGAAGCGATTGTTGAATATCAACCACAGGCTAAGAAGCTGGATGTATTCATAAGCGAGGACGGCTACCTTCCCCTCTTTAAATCAATAGATATTCCAGAAACGAAGGGAGAAACCCAGTTATTGGAATTAGTACCAATTGAAAAGGAGGCTAGCTTTGAAATACATGCAATTCATTTCGATTTTGAATCTTCGAGAATAAAACCTGAATCATTCCCCTATCTCAATGCTCTTGTAGAATATTTGCGGAAAAATCCTACCCTCCGTTTTGAAATTATAGGTCATACTGATCTTCATGGCTCACATAAGTTTAACAACAAACTAAGCATGAGACGAGCGCAAGCTGTAACGAATTATCTTGTTGCCAGGGGGCTGGATGGTAACAGATTCATTGTGAGGGGAGCTGGTAAGACAAAGCCCTTAATACCCAAACTGGGTGCCGGCTATGATGAAAAAAACAGACGTACGGAATTTAAGCTGTTGAATAAATAACTAAGCATGTGGCATAGTATTTTGCATCACCTGTTGGCACACCCGATTCATTTTAGATAAGCTATTCTATTCAACATAGATTGTTGGCTCTATAACATTATTCCGGGAACGGGACTTGCCAAAGGGATACCTTACTCCTATATTTAATAAAAATCCGGACATATCCACCTCCAAATTACCCTTTTTCAGCTTTGCGCCGCGATACCCAAGCTCAGCAAGGAACTCAATACTTGATTCAGAACCAGGTTTTACAGTGGCTCCAGCTAAGAAATGCCAAGTGAATCCACTATAGAATTTCGTCTTATCCTCAGCTATAACTGTAACTCCTGTAACAGAGTCAGTATATGTGGGTTGTTCATAGTTATATATCATTAAAGAATAACCTAAACCAATCGTAAAATAGGGCAATACGAAGGTCTTTTTCTTTAAGTTAGGAAGACGGATTTGCGCATCCAGCAGAATAGGAAATAAATAGGCATTTGTATCAGCCTTAACATCAGCAGTATATTCACCCTGAGGTCTTGTACCCACCTTCCTATCCCATTTTATCCAATATATTCCTGGTTCAATGCCAGCGACAAAATAGGGATCCAGGTCTGCAAAATATGCAAAATTCAACTGTAATCCAAATTTTTCTGGATCAGTTGCATAAGCTGTCCCAATCTTTCCATCAAAAGTTCTTCCTGCTGCTTTCACTAAAGAAGTATTAATTACTGAAAAAGAAATAACAATGATGATAGATATTACATTTTTCATTAAGTTTGTCTCCTAACTAATTTAATTTTAGTGTAGAATGATTATAATATGTATATAAATAAATTGTGAAAACTTTAACAATTCATATAGAAATGTCAAGCGAGAAATAGAAATAAAAATATGTCTCATTATTATTTATACCTTATGGTTGCACCTAAGGAGATAAATCTCACTTCATTTTATCTGACATGAAAAAGAATTATCTGTAATTTAGTTGAATTTCCAATAAATACTTGACGATTGATAGAATATTACTATTATTTATATAAAAATAAGCGCTTATACTTTTAAATTTGTTATCGAAATAAATATGAATCCTTGACAGAGGAGAATAAATTAAGATATGATCAAAACTAAAGATATTGATAGCAATAAAGACTTTAGGGTTGAACAGAGTAAGGAGAAGCTGAGATTATCATCACTTATGATAAATAAGGGACTCAACAAAGAATCACTAATATTTTCATATCTATCTATGTTCTACTCTATAAGGTTGTTACTTATTGATAACAACGATGACTCTGATAATTATAATAAAATTTTTGAATTGATTACAAAATATTTTGAACCTACCGGTTGGACATCAATTAATATTCTTGATGTTATAGATGAGACGAAAATACTTCAAGATTCTGCGAAGAAAAGAACAGATACAATCATCACGAAAGAGGAAGCATATACATTTTTAGAAAAAGCTAAATCCCTAAATGATGAAGCATTAATGAGATTACCAACTTAATGCAATTTTATCACTTATATATCATTTCGAAGGAACTCCTTCTTCCATATGGGAACAGTCTTCTTAATAGTATCAATAATATATCTCGCTGCTTTAAATGCCTCATCCCTGTGAGGGGAGGAAACCGCTATAAAAACACTGGCCTCCCCTATTTCCACCCTTCCATATCTATGATTGATAATACAATCACTTAAGGACCATCTGGATATGGCATCCTTTGCAATTTTTTCAATCTCCTTTTTAGCCATGCATTCATAGATTTCATACTCAAGAAACATTACATCTTGATCATCTGATTTGTTTCTTACCATCCCGATAAAAGTAACAATAGCGCCATCAGCATCAACACCCATCTCATACAATTCTCTGTTAATATCTAAGGGCTCTTCCTGTAATACGATCTTTAACATTTATAATTCTTAATAATACCTAACAGGGTATAGGGTTAAAGAAGATTATACTTATTTTTATATACAATCAAAATGTTTTTATTATTCGATATTGCCTCTTGCCATCACTTAACCACCGCTTACTGGCGGAAAGATTGCTATTATATCGTCCTCAAAAAGAATTTTACTCTCATCACAATAACTCTCATTTACTGCAAATAGCAATTTATCCTTCATACATTTAAGTGACTCAAATTCCTCTACAAGTCTTCGATACACTTCACCAACTGTTGAATTACATGGAACCGACATACATCTTTCCTTAAATCTACAGATATCTCTCACAGCAGCAAATGTAAATACTCTAATTTTCATATAATCCCTTAATTATCAATTACCCATAGTACTCAAAATCAAACAACAATTGATCATTAAAGC
The DNA here is from genome assembly GCA_034190085.1 of Spirochaetota bacterium. Taxonomy (NCBI): domain Bacteria; kingdom Pseudomonadati; phylum Spirochaetota; species Spirochaetota bacterium. The sequence continues at coordinate 35,054 of JAXHTS010000035.1, read as the reverse complement.
AATTGAGCTATTTATTTAAACGATCCCTTTTGACCATAAAAAGGTAATGCTTAATATATGGTTGAATATTTTCCGAAAAATTATTTAATTCTAAATCCTTTGGATTATTGATAATAAGGTCTAGACTTGATTTGGTGATGTCATCTGATGAAGAAAAGATTGTGGTTTTAAAACGCTTTATTATCTCTTTATCATTAGCATCAGCTGCATATTTGCTCATCATTGAGCATAATCTTAATAGATTTGTTTTTCTTTTTTTTTCAGTACCCTTTTTCTCAGCTTTCGTTCCTTTGCTTGTTCCCTTACTTGTAGATTTCCTACTCTTTCCATTGAGATTACTTTTTGTTGTCATTATTACGCACTTCCTTCTATAAATAATCCGAATATTGGCGATATTAGGTTCTTAACTTCAGTTCTGTAAACAAATTTTTTATAAAATCAAAAAAAACTAAATTCAATATTAGCTGTTAAATGATTCTCAATTATTTCCTTTTATGTTAGATGCGAGTTTATCACCAATCTGATTAATACACAAAATTAAAATCATAAGAATAGCAGAAGGTGGCATGATAATCCAAGGGGCGTCAAAGATAAACTTTGCTCCCTCCTGAATCATCAATCCCCATGAGGATATCGTATCAATAGATGAAGCTCCTCCCAAACCAAGAAATGATAGCGTGGATTCCATCATAATACTCGTGGCAATCCCTGTTGTAAATACAGGAATTAAAACAGGTATTAACGATGGAATGATATGATAAAAAATAATTCTAAGACCGCCTGCCCCAGATGCCTTTGCTGAAATTATAAAATCCTCACTATTTATTTCTATAACCTTTACTGAAACAAATCTAGCAACAGGAGCCCATGTGCCAATAACTATTGCTATTATTATGGTTCTATACCCTTCACCAAGGGCAACAGCCAATCCCATAGCGAGGAGAAGTGAAGGAACTGCAAGAAAGACATCCAAAATACCATTGAGTAGAGACCTTATCAATCGAGTACTCAATCCCACGACAAGTCCTATTATTAGTCCCATCAAGGTGCTGCCCATCCTGGATATAATACCAATTATAATTGATATCCTACCTCCAATTAGCGTTCGACTCAGAATATCTCTACCAAGAAAATCAGTACCCAACACATGCCTATCACCGGGCGGGGACGCGCCAGTAAAATCTATTTTAAAAGGGGAATATCCGGATATTTCCTCAGCAAATATTGCAGAAAATGCTATTAGAAAAATTACACTAATATATGATAATATTTCAATATTGTTCTTCCTCAATTTCTTTGCCAACATATTAAGAAAAAATACAACCTAAACATTGTAGTTACTCTACTTTTTTAACGATTATACCCTGCATTAAATCTATTATAAGACCTATAATTAGGAATAAGAGAGTACTAAAGATAATGACACCCTGGATGACCGGTATATCCCTCTTATAGAGCGCAACAATCAAGAGTCTTCCAATTCCAGGCCATGAAAATACAGACTCAGTAACAACAGCCCCACCAAGATAGGTTCCAAAATCCAACAGTATAATAGTCAAAACCGGCGCTAAGATATTCTTAAAGGCAAATAAAAAAATTACCTTGGCCTCATGAAATCCAAGGGATCTCACTGTTCTTATATAATCCTGATTCAACACATAGATCAGTTCATTCCTAACAATTCTCACCAACAAAGCAAGGGACCTGGATGCAAGAGCCAAAGATGGTAATATTATATAAGAAGGGTTAAGCCCATCCCTCCCTGAAGGTGGCAAGAGGTTAAAGTAGTAAGAAAATGTTAAAGATAATACAATACAGCTCACAAAAATTGGAGTTGAAATAAGAATCGATGATATCCATAAGGATGCTCTGTCTAGGAATCTTCCTTTATTAATAGCAGATATTGCCCCAAAAACAATACCCAAAACCGCGGCTATGATCATTGAGGTGAAAGCAAGTATTAGTGTTGCTGGAAACCTGTCAAATATTAACTTATCAACCGGGATATCGGAATGGAGTGACCGGCCCAGGTTAAGCGTGCATAATCTCTCTATATATTTGAAATACTTTACCCAGAATGACTCATTGAGGGAAAGTTCTCTTCTTATCTCATCAATATCATCCTGGCTGGCATATTCCCCAGCAATCATCATAGCTGGATCACCAGGAATAATGTATAGTAGAGAATGAACAATGAGCACAGCCCCAAGCAGTATAAACAAGAGGCGAACAATCCTGTTTGTTGTTGAGATAATCACGATTATGATTCACTTACCATTTCAGTCCCCAACCGAAGGTCCTTATTGATAAAACGGGATTTAAGAAAGACTAATAGCCTGGAGGAGATGTATTATACAGATGATATATATCCAAAATTCTTATCTATTTTAATCCTTTTGAGGTGTACATCCACTATTCTTCCAACCATTTTTTGATTAAGCGGCGATTCTTGAAGTGAAATCTTAATATAATTATCGCTAGTAGCGCTAAACCCTTCCCCACTTCTATTATCTTCAATAACAGATGACAAGGAATGACCCTCAAATTTCTCTCTATACCTCAGTCCAATCCCCTTCTGAACCTGCCTCATTATTTCCTTTCTTTTCAACAACTCTCCATGAGTACAATTCTGTTTCATAATTGAAGCAGGTGTAGTTGATCTCTGAGAATAAGTGAACTGATGAACATATGAGAATCCCACCTCCTCTATCAATTTCAGACTCCCTTGAAAATCTTCCTCTCCTTCACCTGGAAATCCAACTATCATATCAGTCCCAATTGCTATATCTGGTAATCTTGATCTTATTTTATCTATGATTTTCATATAATCATTAATGCCATAGGGTCGCTTCATCATTTGAAGAATCCTGTCTGATCCGGATTGAATAGGAAGATGTATATGTGGACATAACCTCTCACTCTCAAATAGATCAATAAGCTGAGGATTAATATGATTAGGCTCAATGGAGCTGATCCTAACCCTGAATCTTCCCTTTAGAGCGATTATCTCTTTTATTAATTCAGCCAAATCCTTTTTCTCATCAGAATATCTGCCTATAGAGATACCTGTGAGTATTATTTCCGGGCACCCAATCTCTATAAGTCTTCTTGAATGCTCCAGAATATCATCATATCGCCTGCTCTTGGGTATTCCCCTTACAGTGGGAATAATGCAATATGTACACTCTCCATCGCATCCATCCTGTATTTTCATGAAACCCCTGGTACGAAAATACGGGACAGGAGGCTCAATATCATTATCTACCCCTCCACTTGATATAGGATGAGAAATATCTTTAAACTCAGAGTATGTTTTTGTTAAAGGGTTTGGGCAATAGGGTGATTTTGTATCGTCAATTGTCTGAAAAGTATCATTATTCAGTTCCTCAATCCTTGAAGATATTGATCCCTTTTCATTATTCCCAAATACTTCTAAAACCTCAGGCATTCTTTTCAGGCTAAGGGGATCTCTCTGCGCAAGACATCCAGTTACTATTGTTTTTCCCCACCTTGACACCCTTGCTCCTTGACGAATATAATTCCTGCACTTTTTGTCGCTTCTATCTGTAACAGTGCATGTGTTTACAATAACGATATCAACCCTTTTGCCAAAGGGTTTTGCAATCCAACCCATCTGTAATAATTGGTTTGCTATTTCAGATGATTCATATTGGTTAAGCTTACAGCCTAGGGTTTTAATTGAGAATGTCTTATCCATCATGGTTTTCTAAATTTTTTATTTTTTTAAATATTTCAACAATCCTTACTATAGCTGTATAATTTGTTAGTACAGCCATTAAAAAAATAATAATCATCATTGGATATTCAGCCCTTATGCCATAATTTGAAAGAACTATCTTGAGAAAGGGATAAATCACTGATACTATTGAGAGAGAAGCTACCCTCTCTGGTCTCTGCATTATTCCCCGCTCTGTTGTCACACCTATTGCTTCCCCTCTAGCCTTTGCATAGCTGACGAGTTCAGAACCCAAAAGGGCAAAGAGGGATACAGTGAGCATACAAAAATCATCCCTAAAGTATAGGGCTATACCAATTAAAACGATACCATCACTATATCTATCAATACAAGAATCGTAGAAGGCCCCCTCCCTACTAACCTGTTGGGTAACCCTAGCCAATCTACCATCGAGAAGGTCCATCGTGCCACAAATTATCAGGACCCAACCGGCTAAAGCAAAATCGCCTCTGTAATAAAAATATCCTGATATTAATGCAAATACTAAGGATATCCCTGTTAACATGTTCGGAGTCAATCCTAATGCCTTGAAGATAGAGATAAATGGATTGACTACCCAGTACCAGAATTCTCTTATAAAAACACCAATGAATGATTTATGCATACGTCCCAGTACTTCAGGATCATTAGGCCTCTTTGGGTAAAGAAATGCAAAGATAATTAACGCTGCTATTACAGAGCTATTTACAATAATTAGTGGTAGTAATGATATCAGAATCTCATTATTTATCATAGTATGTTATCCAATACTAATTCAACTATTATACTTATGGGATGATGCCATATAGCACAAATGAACAATACTAAATCTATTTTAATGTTAAAATTATGCTAAAGTGTATGTAATAGTCAATACAATTATTCCAAATGATAAAGTATCAGATTATTTTTTAATCCCAAATTGATTTAGGATAATAAAAAGAATTTTATTATTGACTTAATTGCTCTGTAAATTCTCAATACTCTTGAGATGAATAGGAGAGAGATGGCCTCACCACAGCCATTAGCACCTCCCCTTCCCATTATTCAAGAAATACAGTTAAACCACGTATTGATATTAATACTGCTTTATGATTACACAAAATTCAGTATGTTTAAGGCATAACAATTAACCTAATAAATAATCATTAGTTCTTCTCGAGAAAAAAGCTATGTCAAGAATACTATCTGGAATACAACCATCCGGGCAACTACATATTGGTAATTATATGGGCATGATGAAACCGATGATAGAGTTGCAAAGTAAACATGAATTGTTCTGCTTCATAGTTAATTATCACGCCTTGACAACTATCCAGAATGGGGAAAAACTCAGGAAGAACACGATATCAGCAGCGCTTGACTTTCTGGCCCTTGGCATTGATCCTGATAAATGCTACTTCTGGGTTCAATCAGATATTCATGAAGTGGTTGAATTATCCTGGATACTCAGTTGCAACACATCTTTAGGACTACTCGAAAGAAGTCATAGTTATAAGGATAAGATTGCTAAAGGAATAGTGCCCAATTGCGGTCTCTTCTGCTATCCTGTTCTAATGGCCGCTGATATCCTCCTCTTTCAGGCAGAGATGATCCCAGTTGGGAAGGATCAGAAGCAACATATTGAGATGACCAGGGATATTGCTCAGCGGTTTAACTCAACATATGGGGAAACCTTTGTGCTTCCAGAACCCTTGATTTCTGATGATATTGCTATTATTCCCGGCATTGATGGACTGAAAATGTCCAAGAGCTATGACAATGCAATATATATATTTGAATCTGAAAAGGACCTGAAAAAAAAGGTGATGAGGATTGTCACTGATTCCACACCAGTTGAAGATCCAAAGGATCCCGATAGATGCACTGTCTTTCAGTTATACAAACTCTTTGCAGATAGGGATAGGGCTGAGAAATTGCGAGGTCGATATCAGAATGGTGGAGTTGGATATGGAGATGTCAAAAAGGAGTTATTCGGACTAATGTGGGACTACTTCAGACCCTATAGGGAAAAGAGGGATATGCTCAGTAAAGATACAGGGGAGATATATCAAATTTTACAGAGAGGGGCGGAAAAGACTAAGGAGATTGCAAGAAAAAATATCGAGGAAGTTAAACATAAGATCGGATTAAGTTATAAATCCTAGCTAATAGCACTCTTAAATTTTCCATTTAGGACCATTATATACTTCAATTGGAATTATATTATAAAGCAAATACAATAATAGAATACACCCCGAATCTTCCTCAATATCCTTCCAATTGACAACTTATTCATCTCTTTAATTATGTATAAGTCAATTTCATCAATTGAAGTAATACAAAAATGAATAAAGATACCTATTTTTTGTTTACTTAGTGTAATGCACTTTATAGAATAGAAATATAACTATTAAAAAAGCCTCAACAAATGAGAAAATATATATTTATATCAGCTAAGATAAAGGAATATATATGTGATGAGTCTACTCTGAGAGATAATACATTTATATTAGTAGATATTAAACAAAAGATTTCTCATTTATTACATAAGAAGCACAATCCAATCTTCGCAGTCCTCTTTTTAGGCAAGGAGGATCTATTTGAGATAGTCCCCTTCCTCAATGAATTCAATTTCAAGGATATTTCATATAAAGTAATCTTATTTAGTACTGAAGAAGAACTGGGAACCCTGAACTCAGATAACATTAAACACATCTCCGATATCAGATCATCCACAATATCGATAAAGGAATACAACATCTTGACGCAAATAGCATTCCAGCAAATTGAGGAAAAATATTGGCAAAGCAATCTAAAGGATGAACAGATTCTGCATCTTTTGGACACAAAACGAGATCAGGAAGATTTGATTAATATTGGAATGGCTCTTTCAACAGAAAAATCTACAGATAAACTGATGAAATCAATATTATTACTCAGCAAAAAGATTACTGGCGCCGATGCTGGTAGCATATACCTTGCTGAAGAGACGGAGGATGGGAAAAAACAACTACGGTTTAAATACTCTCATACCTTTGAACGGGACCTCCCCTTTGAGGAGCATGTATTGTCAATTGACAAAAACTCCATCGCTGGATTTGTTGCTGTTACTGGTGAAGTGTTAAATATATCTGATGTCTATAAATTGTCTTCTGAGGATCCCCTATCCTTTAACTCCTCCTTTGATAAAACACATAATTATAGGGCTAAGTCAATGCTTGTAGTTCCAATGAAGAATCATGTGGATCATATTATTGGGGTAATACAACTCATTAACAGCAAGGAGAACACCAAGGAGGATACTCAAATAATGAAAAACGCGGCTTACGAGATTAAATTGGAAAATCCTAATGACTTTGAAACCAAGGTTGTTTCTTTTGACCAAAGATACGAGAGCCTAATGCAGGCTGTTGCCGGACAGGCTGCAATTGCAATCGAGAACAACAGGATGATTAAACAGATTCAAAATCAATTTGAAGCCTTTGTCAAGACATCCGTTAGCGCAATTGAATCAAGAGATATTGCCACATCAGGTCATTCCTTTAGGGTTGCTGAGATTTGCAAGGAGATAGCAAGATCAATAGATAGAGAGGATTGCGGGTCATTTAAGGATACACATTTTTCAGAGAACGAGATTAAGGAGATAGAATACGCATCTCTTCTTCATGACTATGGCAAGGTTTATATTGATTTAGCAATATTCAAGAAAGCAAAAAAGTTGTACCCCAAGGAATTTGAAAATCTAATATTAAAGCTAAACTATCTCTATAGATTTATTGAATTGCATTATACAATGCAGGAGAGTTTACTTTCAAGGGATCGGAATCTTTTCAATGATATTGTGCCCGATTTAGAGAGCATGAACCTCATTAAAGAGGATAAACTTCAAAGAATTAGGAGAATTAAGGATAAGGTAAAGGTCTTAAATGAACCAAGAATTATTGAAGGCGATCCAGAAAGGATGTTAAATGAAATCATGAATGATATTCAACAAGTGGAATGTTTTGATATTGAGGGAAATAAAATTGAGTTATTAACTGACAATGAAACCCTAAATCTAAAAATTAAAAGGGGTAGCCTGAATCCTATTGAGAGAAAAGAGATAGAGAGTCATGTTCTCCATACTCACTACTTCTTAAGCGATATTCCATGGCCCCCGGAATTCAAGAATATTCCTGATATTGTACTGAAACATCATGAGAAGCTTGATGGAAGCGGTTATCCCTTTGGCATATCCGGAGAAGAGAATATTCCAATACAATCAAGGATGATAACGATAGCTGACATATATGATGCCCTGATTGCATCGGATAGACCCTATAAAAGGGCGATCTCATGCGAGGAAGCATTATCCATATTAGAAGAAGAGGCAAAGTGCAATAAACTGGATAAAAATATCCTTGAAATATTCATTAAGTACAAAATTTATGAAAAGATTGACAAGAATGCTTTCAAATTGTAATATCATTATCGTGCGATTCCCACACATAACATACTACATAGTTCTCACAATACTTATAATCTTCTGGAGCAATATTGAACTATCCTCTAAAGAAAAAATTACTCTTGTATATACCAATTCATTGAATGGTAATTTTGATTACTGTCACTGCAAAGAAAACCCAAAGGGTGGTCTTGTAAAGCGGGCAACAGAACTAAGGAACATCAGAAATACCTTTGAAAATGTTTTTCTATTTGAGACAGGGGACATCTTTCCTTGCGATCCTGATCACATTATTGCTAAGTACTTAATAAAGGGATATAAGTGTTTGGAATATGATTCCATCATATTTGGGGATCAAGAATTCCTTATCGGCATAGAAAAATTTATCAAGTTCAAGAAGGAGCTTCCATTTATCTGCAACAATATTCTGTTTAAAACGGAGGAAGGATGGATTAGCAATTTTACTCGATTTCTTATTATTAAAAGGAATAATATAGCCATGGGGATTATTGGAAGCATATCAAAAAATGCATTCAGGTATCACCCCAAGGAGATTGTATCAAGGATTAAAATTTTGGATCAGATTAAGGAGATTAAAAGGGATATTGATGATATTCAGAAACAGGGGATAAATCTAATAATCCTGTTATCCCATTCCGGATATGATGAGGACCTACAACTCCTGAAGAAGATTAAGGGAGTGGATGTTACAATCGGAGGGCACTCACAAACACTAATAAAAAATCCAGAGCGAATAGGAGATTCCATCCTTGTACAGGCTGGGGCAAATGGCGCACATATTGGGATACTAGAGTTAATAGTGGATGAAGGAAAAATTCTGTCCTTCAAAAATTCATTCAGATTACCCGATGAGTTCCAACCAGAGGATGATAAACATATCCGCAAGTTGATTAATGAATACAAGAAGGAAATCAAAAAGGAGTACAATCGAATCAGGTTTGACTAATGATTGAGGTTAAAGAACTAAAAAAAGCAATAAAGGAATCCACTTACATCGTTATTATTTCTGTTATAATTGGATTTGCAGTTAATCTGCTTCATCCCAACGGATTTATCCTCATTAGCAAGGAGGAATATAACAATAAAAGGATTGTTTTAATTTCGAGCGAGGAAGCACAGATAAAACATACTGGATCCACGGGTATATTCATTGATTCAAGGTCTAAGGAGGAGTACTATGATGCCCATATCAATGGGGCTATACATATACCTGCAGAACCAGAATCGACTTCCATGCAAAAAATCAAAGCAAACCTTTCCATTCTGAAACAACAGAAGGAACCAGTTATATATTGCTCCGGCACTTCATGCGGAACTTCAGAGATTCTTGCTAAAAGGCTTATGCAGATGGGATTTTCAAGGCACATCTATATTATTAAACATGGATTTCCAGAATGGAGATCAGAAGGTTATCCTGTTGAATACGATACAACAGAAGAGATAATAAGGTATGACCATGATAAGAAATAAACTGAATGATCTATTCTATGGCAATAGGCTGACAGCAATATTGAGAATAATAATGGGGGCTCTCTTTGTATATTCCGCCTTCTATAAGGTTCTTGAACCAAACGCTTTTGTAAGGGTGATTATTAGGTATAATATTATACCTGAGATGGTTACACCCTATGTAGCCATAATCCTCCCATTTATAGAACTAATCCTCGGTTTCCTTCTTCTTATAGGCCTCAGGGTAAGGGCATCATCCTTAACATTAATATTTCTTATGATATTATTTATCTTTGCAATAACACTAAATGTAATCAGGGGAGAATCCTTTGATTGCGGTTGCTTCGAATTCACCAGATTTGGATTTAAAGAAACAATCGGGATATCTATAATAATCAGGGATGTTATTATTCTATTAATACTGCTTTTATTATTCAATGTTAAAAGACATTATCTCTCCCTTGATTCAATTATTGAGAGAGAAAATCTGAGTTATATAGATTAGAAGTCTATACACGGCTAACTCCTATCCCTTATATCTGTATAGCAATCCCTATAGCTGATTTTTGTAACAGGATCTACAATATTCGAATCAAGCTCTAAGAGATGCTTCATAATAAAGCCCCTACTTTTGATCTGAGGATGAGGTATCTTCAATACTTCTGTTTTGAGTATCACATCATCATATAATAGGATATCCATATCAATAATTCTAGGCCCCTTAGGAAGGGTTTTAGTTCTTCCTAATTTTAATTCGATTCCTTTTAATATTTCCAATAACTCAAAGGGTTCAATATCCGTTTCGATTCCAATAACCTGATTCAAGAACATTGGTTGATCTAAAAAATCAACTGGCCTCGTCTCCTCTACAGAACTCATTCTTATTAGCTTAATAGAAGAATATTGAATAAGCTCATATATTGAATTCTCAAGATTAAGTGATCTATTGCCGACATTGGATCCAAGGCCTATGTAAACAAGAGCCATCCCTATAATTTTTCCCTATAATCCTGACCGGATATCTCTAATACTCGACACATCTCTTTGATGCGAGAAAGGATTCGTCCATCCGCTGTATCCTTCAAATGCTTATTGGGATCATTGTTAGAGGTAAAGATAGTAAACCTTTCGGCCTCATATCTGGCATCTACAAGATTGTACAGAGTCTCCTGTTCCCAGACTGAATCGCGCTGTACTCCAAAATCGTCAATTACAAGAATATCAATCTCCGCTAACTCCTTCTCAATTTTAGTAGCCTCTCCATAAGAAGAAGAGCCTTCCACAAAGGTTGATCTCAATCTATTAAAAAAGGTCCTGGATATCTTAATAAGTCTCCCCTCAAGAGCATGTCTTGTAATCAATTCTGTTAATATTATCGCTGATAACAGGGTTTTTCCTGTCCCAAGACCACCCCATAAATACAAACCTTTCGTTATATTCGGGAACTTGCTGATAATGTCATATGCAGCGGATTTTGCCTCCTCTGTTGTCTTGTTTGTGGATTCATAGTTTGTGATGAATCTCCATCGATACTTTCGATCAATACCGGATCTGGAATAGGTATCATTGATTCTATCAATCTTCATTCTTATCTCCCTACAACAGCATTCCAGAATTGTATCATTATTATAATAGTAATAGGGAGATTCCCCACCACAACTACACTCCCAAAGCAGGCATTTGGGGCATGGGGATAATGGCACCTCTCCCATCTCCTGATAATATGGATTTCTTACAATACCAGTGTAATCACAAAAGGAGCAGTACTTTCTCTTGGCATTAACATTTAGCGCAGTTTCTTTTTTCATAAATTCTAACTCAGGTTATAGGTAAAGATAAATAATCCCTTACTTCAATATATGGTATATCGACAAAAGGCCTGTAATCCGATGTCTAAACTAATCTGTACTTATTACAAACAATTAGAAAAATTTTAATAATCATAACCTTTACAACAGTTATTATATTGATAATAACTATAGAATAATCCAACTCCCTGCATATAGTATGATTATAGTCTCATCATTAGATAAATAATATGACATAATCATATATTGTCAATAATTTAATTACTGAATTTCTAAAGTATAATCTTAATTCAAAACAAACCCAAAGGAGAAGGATACTCTTTATGAATCTCAAAAACAAAAATATTTTACAATAGGGGTAAATATATACTTATACAAATAACAATAAACTTATAGCCATAATAAGCATACCTGTAATCAATCCACCTATAGCGATATGATGTTCTCCATATTCTTCAGCAGTTGGCAAAAGTTCATCAAGGGAGATGTATACCATAATTCCAGCAACACCCGCAAAAACTACTCCAAAGGTTACTTCATTAAAAATACTTCTTAATACAAAATACCCGACAATAGCCCCCACTGGCTCAGCTAGTCCTGACATAAAAGACAACCAAAAAGCCTTTCTCCTGCTCTTTGAAGCATAGTATATTGGAACTGATACTGCTATTCCTTCCGGAATATTATGAATAGCTATTGCACCTGCAATACTTATCCCTAAGGCCGGGTCTGACAATGCACTCATAAATGTAGCCAATCCCTCAGGAAAATTATGAATCGCAATCGCCAATGCCGAAAATAATCCCATTCGAAGCAGCTTATTATCCTTATCAGGTGATAATGCATTCATTTTATTAATATTTTTAATCTCATGAGGATTTTCAGATGATGGGATAAGTTTATCAATAATGGCAATAACAGCAATTCCGACAAAAAATGCTATGCAACCATACCAATATCCTGTTTTATTCCCATATAATGGTTTCAAAATATCAATTGCCTTAGCATAAATCTCAACAAATGACACATAAATCATTACTCCTGCAGAAAATCCAAGCGACAAAGCTAATAATTTTGGATTAAATTCCTTTGAAAATAATGACATTACACTGCCGATACCTGTAGATAATCCAGCAAAGAGTGTTAATCCAAATGCTAGTAGAACACCTTGTGATTCCATATTCTCTCCATACTTTATTCATAACATTACACATAACGATTATCAACAAGAAACAAATATAAAAATGACGATTTTTATGCCTGCTTCAATTCAACTATGGGTTCGATTTACACAATATAAAATCATATTATACCCCAAAAGGGGCAGGTAATCCTCATCATTGGAGGGATTGCAACACATTTTATGATATATACAGAATTTCGATTTAATTCTCCATTTTTTATTGATTTTATAGATGTATCCAATATTATCGTCGACGTAATGCAACCTTTTTTCCAGGAGGTCATAAAATGTCAACTATAGAAATTTCATCAGAACGAAAAAGAAAACTCAAAAACCTTATTAAATTGATGAACAAACAAAATGAAAGGTTATTCCCACCAGTACAACCACTTATCGATTCATTTAATCTTGTTATAGATTCAGAAGAGCTTGATTTCCTTTTAAGGATGGGAACAGACAAGTATACCCTTCAGGAAGCAGTCTCAATCAGCAAGATGTCAGAAGATAAAACAAAATCAATCATTAATACACTTATTGGCAAGGGATTCATAACAATAAAATACAATGAAAAATCTGAAGAACACTATGTGTTAAACGCTATTATAGTGGGTTGGATTGAAGCGCAGGTTCCTTATCTTATGGGAAAATCTGAAGAAAAGGAATTCGCAAAAAAATTCCAAATGGAATTTATTCAATTTACCAGAAAATATAACGTTTTTCCTTTGAGAAATATAATGAATACCTTTATTAAACGCTCAATGAAAATACCCAATCAGAGCGTTGGATTTAATGAATTTCCTTTGAAAAGCAACAAGAAGAAAAAGATAGAGATAAACCGCTCAATATCCGAATCGGATTCAAAAATATATCCCATGAACAGCGTTAATGATTTAATAAAGGAATTCGGCAGCAAAAACATGATTGCTCAATTCCCATGCATGTGCAGGCATATGTGCAATATAGCAGATGATCCATGCCGCATAAAGATACCGAACAATGGAGGATGTCTGGGTTTAGGTGATATGGTAAAACCCTATGTCAAGCATGGACATGCTCGAATAATATCAATGGATGAAGCGCTGGATGTTATCCAGCTTGTTCGAGAAAATGGAGCTATTCATACTGTATTTCATGAGAGGGATGATGCAAATCTTCCACAAGTCGGCATCTGTAACTGTTGCTGGGATTGTTGCGGTCTACTGAGAGCTTATAACGCTGGATCCGCCCCCCTGCACTATAAGTGTTATTATTTAGCGCGGATTATTGATAATTCAGAATGTACTGGCTGTAAAAAATGCGAAAAATATTGCCCCACAAACGCAATTTCCATTATAGACAAGATGTGTTATCTCAATAGCAATAGATGTATTGGCTGTGGTCTATGTGTTTTTCAATGCCCAGAGAAGGGTGTTATCGAATTGATACCTAGTGAACGAAATGTATTTTTACCAATTCTAAAAAAATCTGAGGCCAGACTAAAGCTATGATATGAAAGGCGTTACTCAACAAATATCCTTTTTGAGATTAATTATGAAGAATGCACCTTCAATACTCTTTTGACTGAGTATAAAATAATTCTCATATACATCATTACCAAAGAATATGACATGATTGGTTATGATGCTAACCAATCATTTGAGGGATAACTGAGGATATCCGAATTGTTACGTGCGTAAAGGGTGTTATTGATGAAGAGAAAACAATATGAAGCGAATAAAACCACCATTCAGAAAATAGGATTGGTCTTAGGACCAATTTTATTCATATCAATGATGTTTATGGATTTAACTCCAGACAATCCCATCGCCACACGAATGGCCGCAGTAGCCATTTTGATGGCTGTGTGGTGGATTACTGACGCCATTCCATTGGCCGCAACAGCGCTGATTCCTATGATCATGCTCCCGCTTCTTGGAATCTTGAAGGGTAAGGAGACGGCTCCAATCTATTTTAATAGCATAATTTTTCTATTTATTGGCGGATTCATGATAGCCCTGACAATGGAAAAATGGAACCTGCATAAAAGGATCGCACTCTGGATTATCCGCGCTATTGGTGGTGGCACATCAAGGATTATTCTCGGTTTCATGTTAGCTGCCGCATTTCTATCCATGTGGATATCTAACACTGCCACTGCGGTGATGATGATCCCGATTGGATTAGCAATAATAACACAGATGGAGGAGCGATTTGAAAGTGAAAACAGCGCCAAATTTTCCACATCCTTAATGCTTGGGATAGCCTACTCCTGTTCAATTGGTGGTTTTGCAACTCTGGTGGGAACACCACCCAATCTTGCTTTTACTCGCATCTATGAAATGACCTTTCCTAATGCGCCAAGCATCACCTTTGGTAAGTGGATCTTTTTAGGAATTCCAATATCATTGATTATGTTAGGTATTGTATGGACCCTGCTCACACAGGTGTTCTTCAAAGTGCCTGCTTGCCTGCAGGTGGACAGAGACCTTATTGAAAAAGAATATAAAATGCTTGGTTCAATGAGCTTTGAAGAGAAGGGGGTGCTCACTGTGTTTATTGCCACAGCTATTTTGTGGGTGTTCAGGAAAAAGCTTGAATTAGGATTTGTATCAATACCAGGGTGGTCACAATTTATCCCCTATCCGAATATGATTGATGATGGCACTGTTGCCCTATCTATGGCTTTGATTCTATTTTTAATACCTACACGAAGCAAAGGCAACACTTCTTCCACAATTATGAGCGCAGATATTATTACAAAATTGCCCTGGGATATTGTGCTGCTCTTTGGAGGAGGTTTTGCCTTGGCTAAGGGTTTTCAGGTTGCCGGACTATCCTCACTAATTGGCAATCAGTTTGGTGGGCTGGAAGATCTGCATCCTATTCTGATGATAATGATAATATGCTTCTTCATCACTTTTTTAACTGAATTCACATCAAACACCGCCACTACACAAATCATTCTTCCTATATTGGCATCTGTGGCAGTTGCCATGAAAATCCATCCTATGATGCTCATGATACCAGCAACTATTTCTGCATCATGCGCTTTTATGATGCCTGTAGCCACGCCACCCAACGCGATCATATTTGGGAGTGATAGAATAAAAATTATAGATATGGCAAGAGTTGGAATTATAATCAACTTAATCGGGGTGATGATAATAGCTACACTATTCTATGTAATCGGAACACGGGTATTCTCAATTGATAAAAATACTCTTCCAGAGTGGGCTACTTCTATTGACTCTGTGTGACTCACAAAAAATTAATTAGGCCTCAACAATCAATAGAAGTTTTAATATCATACCAATTTTTTATAGCAGAATAGGGATAGCAATAAAGCAATTTCATTGGATCCAAATGATTTGAGATTCCGAGAGAAGCATAACCGTAAGGCTATCCTATACTAATTCACAGAATTCATTGAGCATGATGGCTATAAATTTCATAAACACAATTAATAATCTCTTGAATAAATTATGTTGATTTAAAACCTCTTCGTATACCTATGACAGTAGGGTTTTTTATTACTCTTACTGTAATAATCTTGATGATATTCTTCAGCCTTCCAAAAGATACTCACTGGAAGCACATTTGTTACAATATGATATCCCTTCTTTTTAAGAATATCTATTAACCTATAAGCAGTCTCTTTATCCTCTTTATTATTAACAAATATTGCAGATCGATACTGCTCACCAATATCCGGCCCCTGACCATTAGCTTGAGTTGGATCATGAATCTCAAAGAACAACTTAGCAAGATCCTCATAACTAACCCTGTTCTCGTCATAAGTTACTTCCACCACCTCTAAATGGCCTGTGTTTTTATTAACCACATCTTCATATGTGGGATTATTCAATGCACCTCCCATATAACCTGATGTTGCTGATATGACACCCTCTTCTCGCTCAAAAAAATACTCCACACCCCAGAAACACCCTCCTGCAAAGTAGGCTTTTTTCACATTAGCTTTTTCTTTCTCAGGTTTGAACCTCATCGAAATTGAATTAACACAATGTCTAACATTCTTCTCAGTTAATCCTTCCCCCTCAAAGACATGACCCAAATGCGCTCCGCAATTAGCGCATAATATCTCAACCCTTTTTCCATCAGCATCCCTTTCCCTTTTAATAGCTCCCTTGATTTCATCATCAAAACTTGGCCATCCACATACAGAAGCAAACTTATCATCCGAACTATAAAGCCGCGCATCACATCGCCTACAGTGATAATATCCCT
Organism: Spirochaetota bacterium; assembly: GCA_034190085.1. Taxonomy (NCBI): domain Bacteria; kingdom Pseudomonadati; phylum Spirochaetota; species Spirochaetota bacterium. Next base: position 18,207 of record JAXHTS010000035.1, on the reverse strand, counting down.
TTTCAAAGAAATCGTTATATGCTCCAGTGAATGGAGCTTCTGTACCCTTATGTACAATGACTCTTTCCTCTTCAGGTGTAAGCTTATTGTAAATTTGTTTCTTCACAGGATGTCCCTCCGAGCATGAAAGAAAATAAATACCAATTCCTATAATAAATAATATTATCCTACACTTCTGCATGAATACTCCCCGATGCACATAACTATCTGCTTAATTCATTAGTATATAATGTAATACAATGATATTCGAAACCACACTGGCTTCTTAGAAGAGATAATGAAATTATCGATAGCTATTTCCTACTATATTTACAACCAAGTCTTACGTTATAAGAATCATCTCATCATTTTTTGTTACAATTATGTTTTCTTATAACCTATGATAATAAATACTCCTTTTTTAAAGATTTTTCATCTTCATTAAATAGAGATATAGCTTTTCTATTTTATATTCTGAAGTTGGGACTACCCTAAATTGTTCATCAGCAAAATGAAACTCGGTAAAAAACTTATAGAGTTGAATGTAGAGAACTTTTTATCTATATTTGAATTATTAACCGGTCTTTCATTTTTCTTTAAGGCTGCTTAATCTATGGCAATTATAAAAATTGAACTTATACTTCTATCAATCAGAGTCTATCTTTCAGCTAATATTGTTTCAATATACTTCACTAATCAAGTAATTTCAATTGAGCAACATACTTTATACTTGCCTCTTCCTCTAATATAAAACTTCCTGAAAAAATCAAAAGTTCTGAATATTTTAGAGTTTTCGAGATATAATGCTTGCTTTACATGCAAAAAATCTCCATGATTTTTCTCATGGAGATCCTTAGAAAAGGATTTACAGAGATGTAAAAAAATTACACGAAGTTCTTGACGATTTGATAAACGAGTATAATGGTGAAAGGACGCATACAGACAAGTATTGTTATGAGAGAATACCCATGTAAACAATTTTGATTCTAAAAGTATTTCTCTAAAAACAATGCTGGATAATAAATTACATACAACGTCTTAAACCGCTATAATCCCTACTGTTTATTAAGACCTTTCCAAATTTGATAGAATATAATACTTACCCTACAACGAAAAATATCTTCCCAAGCACTAATTATTTTTATATTGCATTATATTCTACTCTTTATTAAAGATGATTAGATAACTGCCGAAAAACTATAATTTTGAGAGGGGCAATGTTTGGCAAAAGAAAGAAAAAAGCAACAAGGTTTTGTACAATGTTGAATGTGCTTTTAATAAGGAGCATATTTTTGAAAAGGTCATTGAGATAGAGGAAGGCAGTGAAGATAGCGAATTAGAAATGCAGGCATATTGCCCATTTTGTGACGAATTAATGAATATAAAAATACAAGAGAAAGCGGTTTCGAATGCGGCAATACTTAGAAAATTTGACAACTATTAGCTACCCTTTACAGACGTCATTCTTGCAAATACATGAATATCATACAGATGTCATTCCTACCCCTGTATACAACAGGGGTAAACTCCTGAAGGAATCTCATCATGATTCTATATAAAATAGACTCCTGCATCCGCAGAACCTGCACCTGTGCATACAGGTGAGTGACCTTTGACATATGTCATTCCTGCGAATGCAGGAATCCAATAATGCAGGTGAGACAGTGTGGAAAACTGTGTTTACACCACGCTTTTTGAGCAGTATCCCATTCTGAATGAAGTGATGCTAATAAAATTTGATCACCTTTAGATAAGAGAAGCAATTAAGAAGAACTCGAGATTATTTTATTTTTCTGTAAGTTCTAAATAAGCGGCAGGATATCCCCACTACGTGTGGGCATAACAAGATTTTAACTGCCATTTATTGAAAAGCTACATTCCTCCTTGATCCTTTGATTGAATTATATACTTTGAAAGGAAAGATAATAATGATTTACAAACAGATCAATCCAGACATCAAAAATAAACAAACTGAAGAACTAAAAGAAGAGAACGCTAAGATCATCAAACATCTGGAACAGGGCTTTCCTCTTCGGGCTGATGTGCTCGAAAATATGAAGGCAATATTATCCAACATCATCAATTCAACGCGTGAATTTACAGATGTACTGAAAAAGATAAATAATTCAGGTGACTATTTTGTGATTCAGCTTTTGCACCATGACAATGAAATACTAAACCTACCCTGGATAATGGCTATTGATAAGATATCCAGTCAACCTCTTGGAAACATTCAACAGCTTATACTTACCAAATGTTTACCCGATTTTGTAGAAGATGTAAAAAAACCAAAACCTGCAGAACTTGCGCCCCCTCTCAAGATTTTGATTATGATCTCATCACCTGAGGTTGTTGATTATAAAGGCAGATTATCCTATGAAGATGAAGAATTTCAAATATTACAGGCATTTTACCCCTTGCTCCGTAAAGGCCAGGTGCAGATCGATTTTACTGATGACGGCTCGCTTGAGGCTCTGGAGACAAAGATAAAAAAGAATAGATACCATGTTCTGCACTATTCAGGACATGCCTCTTTTATAGACGGCACAGGTGTGCTAGATTTAGAGAATCCATTAGACTTAACCCTTAACAGGGTAAGCGCAAAGGAATTTGCAGACACACTGAATTGTAATCCTGATTACAAAATTCCATTAGTAGCGCTCGCTTCATGTCAATCTGCACAGGGCAGCAATGAAGAGGGTCTGCGTGGAATAACAAATCATCTGCTAAGAACTGGCATTTCAGCAGTCATTTCAATGGGCATGGCTGTTTTGGACAAATACGCGACCGAATTCAGCGCTCATTTTTATGCGCAGATTGCAAAAAAGCAGAATATTCTAGTCGCGTTTAATTCTGCAGTAACACACATGAAAGAGCAGGAATATAAAGACCAGATCAATGCAAAGGTCAAAACACCGCAACCTTTGCAGTGGATCATTCCAAACATCTATCTCTCAAAAAACATTGAACACCTTGTGGACTGGGATAGCCCACAGGAGAAACTGGAATTGTCCTCCTATCGTTTTATTTATGAAAAGGACAGGCTTCTGCTGAAACATGATAAGGATTATATATTTATAGGCCGCAGACTGGATAAGGCGAGGATTATGCCGCCTTTTTTTGCTAAAAAACCTGTTTTATTAAAGGGCATGGGCGGTGTTGGCAAAACCGCTATGTCAGAACATATGGTACAGCGCCTAATAGCATCATATCCGAAAACAGAGCCCTTTGTTTTTAATGAAAAGATCAAATCCTTCCAGGATATCCAGAATCAACTACAGGAGTTTCTTAAAAAAAAGAGTAAATTTAATAGTAAGGAATTTGGTTTGTGCGATAAGGGCATGGACCAGCTTATGTATCTCGTTGGCCAGACTGCAAGTGTATGCAGGCCTGTCTTTATTTTCGATAATCTGGAGACCTTTCAAAAGGGACCTGGCACAGAGATATCTGAAGAATACCAGGATATTAAGGATGTGATTGATTTCCTAATCCGTGTTCAAAACCACTATGTAATTTTGACCTCCAGGTATCCATTGCCCGATTTTAAAGGCATAGCCAGTTTTGACCTGAATCAGGTTGGCTTTAACGATTTCTGGAAAAAGTGTCACAACCTGGAGCTTTATGGAATTGTTGAACATATTCAAAAATTGCAGAATGAGAATCAGCCTTCATTTCAAAAAAAGCTCGAGTTTGTTGATATTGCAAAAGACCTGCACCAGTCATTTGGGGGCAATTACAGGGCGCTTGAGTTTTTTAACGAACTCTTTAAAAATGACCCTGGGAAAATCAGACATGCTCTCGATTCTCTGGAAACCTTTCGTAAAAAGTATGCAAAAGAAACCGAACAGGTGAAAATGAAGATGAGCCAGAATATTCTTATTGGCGAATTATTTAATCTGCTAAATCCAAAACACCAGGTCATGCTTGGGCTTCTTTCCAATTTTCAGATTCCTGTTCAGCAATTTGCCCTGCAATTGCAAATTCAGGATGCTGAAGATTTAAAGGATATTGAAGACATACTTTCTTATCTAAATGACCTTACACTGATTGAAATATCGCTAAACCCCGAAATAGATAAAGTCTATTTTTACTGCACTTCCATTGTTAAGGATATATTGACTGATGCAGATATTAACATTCCCTCCGCAGACTTTTCACATAAGCAGGCTGGAATTTATCATTATCACTGCTTTGAAAATATTGAAAATTCTATAACTGAGCTTGAACAGGCGTTTTTTCATTTTGAGGGCGCTAACATTAAAAATCGGACAGGGTCTATTGGGGACATGCTTTCAAGTCACTATTATGCCTATTCACTATACCAGAATTCTTACTATTATGCAATGAAGGTTTATCATTTGCTCGGTAAAGGAACAGATGCTTCAGTCCTAAACAGATTAGGATTACTATTACATTTATATGGAAACTATGAAGATGCTTTAGAATTTTTTAATACGACGTTGTTAAAATATGGAGAGATTGGGGATAAATCAGGCCAAGGTACTACGCTAAATAATATCAGTCAGATATACAACGCCCGAGGCGATTATGAGACTGCTCTAAAATATCTTGAGGATAGTTTAAAAATCCGTCAAGAGATTGGGGATAAATCAGGCCAAGGTACTACGCTAAATAATATCAGTCAGATATACGACGCCCGAGGCGATTATGAGACTGCTCTAAAATATCTTGAGGATAGTTTAAAAATAAGTCAAGAGATTGGGGATAAATCAGGCCAAGGTACTACGCTTAATAATATTGGTAGTAATTATTATACCCGAGGCGATTATGAGACTGCTCTAAAATATCTTGAGGATAGTTTAAAAATCCGTCAAGAGATTGGGGATAAATCAGGCCAAGGTACTACGCTAAATAATATCAGTCAGATATACGACGCCCGAGGCGATTATGAGACTGCTCTAAAATATCTTGAGGATAGTTTAAAAATCCGTCAAGAGATTGGGTATAAATCAGGCCAAGGTACTACGCTTAGTAATATTGGTAGTAATTATTATACCCGAGGCGATTATAAGACTGCTCTTAAATATCTTGAGGATAGTTTAAAAATCAGTCAAGAGATTGGGGATAAGAGCGGTCAAATTATAACATTGCACAATATGGCCATGATTGCTATAAAAAAGAACGATTATCAAAAATTTGTTGAATATGAATCAACTGCTTACAAATTAGCAGCAGAAACAGGTGATGCAATGGGATTATATCACGTTGGTCTTGCCCTTGGGCAATTTCTTTATGTAAATGGCAACAAAGAGGAAGGGCGTCAAATTCTTATAAGAAGCTATGAGATAGGCAGGCAGGCAAATTTTGCCGATATTAAATCAGTAGAGAAAATGCTTAAAGAGATGGGAGTGTTGTAGTGTGGCAAGGCTGTATCGTGCAATTTTTTGCGAAAAGATTACGACTATGCATGTGGAGCCCCCCTACCCCTAAATCCCCCCTGACATCTACCCACAAATTAGTGTAAAATAGGGGATAAGGGGATTATAGAGATAAGGTGATTGAATATAAAGAAGATAAACTAACTGAATTAATAATAAAGTCTATTATTAAGGTTCATAATACTCTTGGTCCAGGATTTTTGGAAAGTATTTATAGAAAGGCATTATTAATTGAGTTAAAAAATTGTAATATTACAGCAGAAAACGAAAAGGAAGTTATTATCTTTTATCAAGATGAACAAATTGGCTGTCATAGGCTTGATATTCTTGTAGAAAATAGAATTATTATTGAACTCAAGACTGTTGAAAATCTTAGTAAATCACATTATGCTCAAATTCGTTCATATTTAAAAGCAACCGGACTTAAAGTTGGTATTCTTGTTAACTTTGCTAAGGAGAGGGCAGATTTTAGAAGAATAGAAATTGATTAAATATCTCCATATCTCCTTAATCCCCACATCTCCTTGTTTTACACAAAAAAATGTGGGTAGAAGTCAGTAAATCCGCAGAAGGTGGACTTGAAGATTTGTTCTTGTTTTTGTTTTATAGTTGTAATGGTTATTTGTTTTTTATGAATGCTCATATTGCACCTCTGAAGTAAGTTATTTTGCTTGAAAGAGATATGAGAAAGAATATGACGCTTTTTAAGAAGATACTTTGGTAAAAGCTGAAAGACATACAGGAAGTCCCCCTTTTAGGGGATTTAGGGCAATATTATTAAGTTATGGAAACAATTGTCAGGTACTGTCATTCCTGCGAATGCAGGAATCCATTAGATTGAATTGCACGTAGTATTTTTTTTTTGCAAAAGGCTTAAAATCAGGTATTCTAAGTTACTTTCTCACTAAATCAGAATTTATTTTCTGTAGAGTATGAGTTCTTAGATTCCCGCATTCGCGGGAATGAGTGTGAGATAATGACATTTTGATTATAATAGTTTATCATCACAAAGAAGCGAACAAAATGGACAAACCAAAAACAATAAAAAGCACCAAACCTTCACCAGACACAAGAAGCTGGATTGAATACACATGGAAAGAGGAGCAGGACACGCCCAACCGTTTGGAAGACGCTGCCAAGTTTTTGGCAAGCATGATATCCATATCCTTAACAATCTTTCTGGCAATAGGCAAAAGCTCATTTGAGGTTAAAGAGACATCATGGTCAATTAAGGCTGCAATTATTTTATGGCTGATATCTTTGCTTGCTTCTTTTTTTGTGCTGTTCCCATGGCGTTACAGATATGCAAGCGAATCTGTCCAGTCCATCAAAGCCATGCACAGGAGGGTGGTTTTTGTTAAACGACTGCTGTTGGTTATAAGTCTGGTACTATTCTTAGCATCGCTGACAATTCTTGCAGTCACAATTTTTGCATAAAAGTCACTACATTTGCCTTGATTACTTGTTGCTAAGGACTCCGCTTTTTACAACAAGCAGAGTTGGACAGTTATCTATGTGCTGGGGACTGATCGAATTTATAAAACAGAATGATTGAATACTATGCTTAAACTTTTACATCATTACACAATTAAACAGTGGCAAAAAATAAATAAAGAATATATTGATAAAGACCTGCAAAACAGGATAGACAGCAGAGCGATTATTGTATTTCTGTTATTTACATTTGTTCTTGTGTCTTTAAAATATTTTGGCAAAAGCCCAACATTTTATCAACTTTTTGGAAATTATTTTCAAGTTTACCCGTATCCAGGAATATATTCAAATCTTTACTGGGCGTTCTTCAGAGTTTGCGTTTATTTTATTATTCCTGTAATGGTTATAAAATGCATGTTCAAAGAGAACATCAGGGACTATGGCTTCAGGACGAACAGGTCTCCGAGAGTAATGCTTCTTTATGTGGTGATGTTTGTTGCTGTTTTTCCGCTTGTATATATTGCATCCAAAGATCCAGGCTTTTTACGAACATACCCCTTTTACAAGCATGCTGCAAACACTTGGACTGAACTCGTATTATGGGAATCAGCTTATGCGCTTCAGTTTTTAACTCTTGAGTTCTTTTTCCGCGGGTTTATTCTCTTTTCCTTTTCCAGATACATTGGTGCTTATTCAATCCTTTTGATGTCAGTTCCATACACAATGATCCACTTTCAGAAACCTTTTCCAGAAACATTGGGAGCAATAATAGCTGGCATGTTCCTTGGAACCTTGGCATTAAGAACAAGATCAATTTTTGGCGGGGTAATCATTCATGTGGCTGTTGCATGGAGTATGGATATTACAGCCATGTTCCAAAAAGGACAGTTGCAGAGATTGTTTTAATCCAAAGCAGACTGAGTTTAGGTAAAATAAAATGTAAAGTAAAACTTTGTATAGTGAATAGATTTTGAGACCATTTCAGATAACTGATACGTTGATTTTTCAGCAGCACAATTATTGATTATTTATAACTACTCAGGTGTTTTTTCATATACACTATTAGATAAAATAGTATTAAGGAATTGAGTTGGGGCAGTGTAAAAGTATGTCATTCCGGCTGTAGCGCAGCGGAATGCCGGAATCTATAGCAATTATTAGTAGGGTTTTGTAAACATATAAGATTCCTGCATTCACAGAGCCTGCCCCTGTGAATACAGGGGAATGACATTAGCTGAGTAGTTACGATTATTTATAATTCCCAGGTATAATATAACCTTTTCAACACAAAAGAAACAAGCTCCCCATCAAAAGTCACTCTCTTGTCAGGAAGTTTCTTTTGGCTTGTAGATTAGCGCAGCCACTACCCCGCAGGCAGTAGTATCAATTAAGCCATAAACAAACCATTGAAGAGCAAGGCTGAAGGGGATTGGGTACACAACATATTGATTGAACATCCCCCCAATATACATTAAAAGACCAATCAGCAGTCCGTAACGAACACCCTCTGCAACCCCTTTGCCTTCATATCCTTTTGAGAAGATATAAACGAACAGGAATGAGAACACAAACGAGGTTGCAAGAAATATCCACATTTTCTGCATCATATCAGGGCGCCAGACATGTTCAAGAGTTTCATAGATGGAGCTTAGAATTAAAAACTGGAAAATTGAGTCAACAATCTGAAAAGTAAAGAAGACAGCAATGCTTGCAAGGATATACCTTTTAATGTTCATAATAATACCTCCTTAATTTATATCAATTATCTGCCTTAAGGATATATATCCTAATGGATAATTCAGTATATATTAGTTGTAGGGACGAAGGGCCCTTCGCCCCTACGCTCTCACTCAACAATCAATTTTAATTCCGATATTCCTAACCTGGACAAGCCAGAACCAAAAAGGAAAAGAATTAGACAGGATCACAGGATTTTAAAAATCCTTTTTACCTGTGATCTTGTAATCCTGTCTAATTCTTAAAAGTCTTGCTAAAAAACACAAATATTACTGTTAAGGTACTAAATATAGCATATTGTGAATAGAAGTTACTTAACGTTTCCTTGACGGCTATTGTAGATGATGCCTCCACTCTTAAGATACTGATTGAGAACAGCGGATGCCTCATAACGGCAAATATCCTGCAGCACTATTATTCCACGATCCTTGAGAGAATGCGTCCAATTGGATATCTTGGGCCCTTCATCAAAACCGATATTTCGAGCATCCACTTCCCTTGCGCCGCACACAAGCAGACGGATGCCGGACCAACATACTGCGCCAAGGCACATTGCGCAAGGCTCTGTGCTCGTTACTAGCTCGAATGAGCGCAATCCTTCATAGCCTAGATCATAGTGACCTATCATGTTTTGCGCAATCATTATTGCCATTATCTCTGCATGAGCCACAGAACAGTTGGATTGAGTCACAATATTTATGCCAGGTGCGAGCAATCTATTTGTATTCATATCAAAAATTCCGGCCCCAAAGGGACCACCTGTAGCATGTTCAATATTGAGACGTGAAAGGGTAATGACGAAACGCATGCGATCAGTCACTGTGGGAAAGGTGTGATCAGGATCTGGCAAAATCCCTTCAACCCACTCAGGCAAACGAAATAATATTTCTGGAAAGCGCATTTGATGACAAATTCTATAGTATAATGATATAGAGATGACAATCCTTGGCTAAGCTCTATTAGTTATAAAGTGCTAAATTTATTAACAATCGCTTCAGAGATTTTCTTCTTGTCTCTGATCAATTTTTTATAAAACTCAAAAAGTTCGAGGTCTTGATTCTTCCATATCATCGGTTGCCTTGCTTCAATATCAGCATGCGGTTTCTGTTCTTGAACTGAGCTATTATGCGTCATTCCAACCTCAGTACCGTAATAGATTATGATGGGTTGATTCAATTTGAACTGCACCCTTGCAGCGGATTTTAGCTTTTCTTTGTCATTTGCGCATTCGAACAAGAAGCGGTTCATGTCATGATTATCCAAAAAAATCGCAAGATAATAACATTTTGGATAATGAGAACAATGCATTTCTATTTTTTCTTGAAGCGTCTTTGCATCATAACATGAGGGGGCATGTGCGATATGAGTCTTGATTAGATCCTGAAATTTAAAATCTAATATTCCGTCTAACTCGCCATAATATTCTCTTTGAAGGCTATCCTGGGATATGCCAAAAATCCATCTCATGATTTTTTTTCTAATGTTGATTGAATTAAAATTATCAATCCGAACTCCATCTAAACAGGCTTCACCAATGAGAACTGAGTCAGGGTAATCCCTCTTAATATTTTCCCTAAAATATCTCCAGAAGGAATGTTTAACACCTACAACATGATCAATCCGAAAACCATCAAATCCAATAGAGAGCCAGTATTTAGCTGCATTGATGATATAATCTCTAGTATCAGGATTGTCAAGGTTCAGTTTAGGAAGCTCTCCAAAGTTAAAAAAACAAAGATAATCATCCGGCCATTTGTTAAATATAAACCAATCATAGTATTTGCTGCTTTTATCATGTAATGCTTCTTGAAAATATGGATGCTTGTTTGAACAGTGATTTGGAACAAAATCTGCAATTATGCGAATGTCAAATTGGTGTGCTCTCTGAAGAAACTCCTTAATATCATTTAGATTGCCAAAACGAGGCTCCACTTTCATGTAATCCGTGATGTGGTAACCATGGTATGCGGTTGTCTCATAAAAGGGAGATAGCCAAATAGCATTTACTCCCAGTTCTTTCAAGTAATCGAGTTTCTCAGTTATTGCAGGAATATTTCCTCCAATAAATTCAGGCTTACTCCAGTCTGTTGATCTGTACCCAGCAAATCTATCAATCAGTATCTGATAGACTATGGCTTTCCTAAACCACTTAGGCCACACATATTCGATTCCCGACATGGCCTATCTATCAAGCGCAGCAAAGGCAGGCAGCGTGTCACCCCCAAGGAGTTCAAGAAACGCGCCGCCGCCGGTGGATATATATGACATCTTGTCAGCTAACCCTGATTTATTTACAGCTGTAACACTATCTCCACCTCCGATTATGCTTAAGCTATTGGATTCCGCTATCGCTTTAGCAACCTCGTTAGTCCCCTTTGCAAATGAGGGCATTTCAAACGCTCCCATTGGGCCGTTCCACACAATAGTTTTTGCATTTTTAATTTTTTTGATAAACAACTCAATCGATTCAGGGCCGATGTCAAGACCCATCATGTTATTTGGAATTTCATTAACCCCCACAACCTTTTGAGGAGCATCATTTTCAAAAGCGGGAGCAACTACAACATCAACAGGTAATAATATCTCTACTCCCTTTGAATTATCATCAAGCATCTCCTTCGCTGACACAATTAGATCTTCTTCAAGCAGCGATTTGCCAACCTCATTACCCTTTGCTTTAAGGAATGTAAAAACCATCCCTCCGCCAATTATAAGAGTGTCGACCTTCTTAAGTATGTTTTGTAAAATATTGAGTTTGGATGACACCTTGGCCCCACCTATTAGAGCTATGAGAGGTCTTTCAGGGGTTGTGATCGCCCTTTTAAAATACTCAATCTCATCCTTCAATAGAAAACCGGCAGCACATTCGCTTATATGTCTGGTAATCGCTTCATTAGATGCATGTCCTCTATGAGCCGTAGCAAAAGCATCATTGATATAAACATCCCCAAGCTCAGCTAACCTCTTACCAAAATTTTCTTCATTTTTTTCTTCTTCTGGATAGAATCTAATATTCTCCAGAAGCGCCACCTCTCCTTTGGGCAAACTTAAGATTGTTTCTTTAACCTCATTACCTAATGGTTTATCAATGAATTTCACTTCCTTTCCAAGAAGTTCAGATAACCTCTCTGCAACTGGTCTTAAGCTTAACTCTGGAACCACTTTACCCTTAGGCCTGCCCAAATGGGAGATAAGGATTATACTTGAGCGTTTCTCCAAACAATATTTAATTGTAGGTAGAGTGGCAGTGATCCTAGTGTCATCTGTAATCTTCATTTCATTATCATAGGGAACATTATAATCAACCCTTATCAGAACCCTCTTTTCATTAAGATTTATTTCATCGATATATTTAATGGTCATAGCAATACCCCCATACTACCTTCATAAATTTACTTAAGTAATCTGATATTACTATATGCTATCAATATTAACATAGTCAAGAGTTTTGTTAACTACTATTGAAATCTTTTTTCTTTTTCGTCTTTACTACTATTTTGGAAATGATAATGGAGATTTCATACAACAACATTACAGGGATTGCCAGCATCATCTGGGTGAGTACATCAGGAGGGGTAATCATAGCAGCGCCTATCCAGGATAGAACAACAGCGTATTTCCTCTGCCTAATCAGCAAGGCGGGAGTTATTATTCCAATTTTTGATAGGATCATTACTAAAATGGGCAACTGAAACGTTAGTCCCATCCCAAGACTGAAGAGCAGCACAAAATTAAGATACTTGCTCGCTCCAATGGTATTAGCCATCACCTCCGGAGTAAAACTTATAAGCATCTTAATTGCAAATGGCAGAGTGAGTAGATATGTAAAGGCAACTCCTAAGTAAAAGAGTAGTATTGATCCTAATATTGAACCAAATATAAATTTTCTATCGTCGGTATTTATGGCTGGCTGAATGTATTTCCACAATTCATAAATAATGAGCGGAAGGCTGATGAGCACGGCTGCGATGAGTGAAGCCTTGAGTCGTAATATAAATCCTTCAGTTAGATTGAAAACATTTAGCTTGAGACCAGTTGCCAGAAAGGGTCTATTAATAATCTCAAGTATCTGCTCAGACAGGAAAAAGCTACCCAAGGTAATGATTATTATGGCAGACAAGGTAATAATTAGCCTTGATCTGAATTCATCAAGATGCCCAACCACACTCATGGGCACATCCCCTCTCTCAAGTGCCTTTTGCGACATCTCATCAGCGACCTCAAGTTCCCTCGATTTATCCTCCTTCTCTTTATGTATTGAGATGAACCCTTTTGATGAATCCTTTTTAGCCATTGCTTTCATCTTCTTTTGAGTGGTATTTTTTTTATCGCCCTTTTGGGGAATAGTTGCCTTTTTACTCGCCTTACTCTTATCAATACGTTTATCTTTCTTGTGAGTAGTGTTACTAGAGTTAGTTGTCTCGGGAGTGGTTTTCTTCTTTTTCTTAACTACTGAAGATTTGTCGGTCTTTTCGCTTTTCTGTTCTGATTTTTTGGAGGTGGGTTCTTTATTCTTGGCCAATTGAGGATACCTTAAATACTTTATATGATTGAATATAAATTTATTGTCAGTGATATTGTCAAGTCTTTTGATATTTCATATAGAAAATAAATCTATGAGAATCAACTCTTACTAAATTTAAAGATAATCCTGTTTCATATTCTTGAAGGGAAAATGCATGTGTTTTTTCATATTAAAATAACCTTTATATCTCAAATATCTATGCTAATCAAAATTAATCCTGAATATAGCTGATTAGCGAACAGGCTTCACATTGCTTTTACTATAAATCCTCATTCTAATTTCATTTTAAAAAAATATTAATAATGATTTTTTTGTTGACAAATTATTTCTAGTTATTTAATTACATTAGTGGTAATATATTGCATTAATAACTTTAAATGGAATCGCTTTAAATCTATATTTACTGAATGGCTCTGTTTATAACAAAAAGTTCTTTATAGAATTATCAATTAGGATGTGAATATTATGAATATGAAGAAAATTCTTCAATCAAAAGTGAGGTGTTATCACAATACACATTGACGCATCAGTAGATGAAACTTTTCAATTACTAAACCTGCACAAGATTAGAGCATTATTGGTTATGGATATAACGGACAAGAAGGGAAATCTTGTTGGAATTATTACCGAAAGAGATAGATTAAGTGTATGAATAAAATGAAAAGCACTCGTAAAGAGTAAAAGCTTATTGGGAGGATCAATCATAATGATGAAAATCTCTACTAAGGGCAGGTATGGATTGAGGTTGATGTTGGATCTTGCTCTCTATATTAATGAAGGACCTATCTTTCTAAAGGATATTGCTAAACGACAGGATATCTCTGAGAAGTATTTGGGGCATCTTATTCCTCCATTAAAGGTTGCAAATTTGATAAACTCTAGTCGTGGAGCACACGGCGGATATATGCTAAACAAATCTCCATCTGAAATAACTCTTGGGGAAGTAATAAGAGCCTTAGAGGGCAATCATTGCATTTCTGAATGTGTCATCACACCTGAGATATGCTCCAGATCTTCTATCTGCATCACACGTGATATATGGAGTGAGGTGAGTGAGAAGATGATGGATGTTATGGAGTCTATCACACTTCAGAATATGCTTCAGCGTCATAAAGAAAAGCTGAAATCTCAGCCAATAATGTATAATATTTAGAAACATCAGAGGTATTTGATATATGAGAATAGCAGAGGATGTTACAAAATTGATAGGGGATACACCCCTTGTTAGGCTGAACAGGATAACTAAAGGAATTGGTGCTTCAATTGTTGCAAAGTTGGAATCATTCAACCCGCTTTCAAGCGTAAAGGACAGAATTGGGGTAAACATGATTGATGCTGCTGAGAAGAGGGGGAGCATTAATAAAGACACAATAATCCTTGAACCGACGAGTGGGAATACTGGCATTGCCTTGGCTTTCGTTTGTGCTGCCAGGGGGTACAAATTAGTTCTCATTATGCCAGATACAATGAGTCTTGAGAGGAGAAGCCTGCTCAAGGCTTTAGGAGCTGATTTAGTATTAACCCCAGGAAGTGAAGGGATGAAGGGCGCGATAATGAAGGCTGATGAATTGGTAAAAAGTGACTCAAGATATTTAATCCTCCAGCAATTTGAAAATCCTGCTAATCCCGAAATTCACCGTAATACTACCTCTGAAGAGATATGGAGAGATACAGATGGGAAAGTGGACATTGTTGTTTGTGGGGTAGGCACAGGGGGGACAATCACCGGTATAACAGAGATTATTAAGGAGAGAAAACCAGAAGTTAAAACAATTGCTGTTGAACCGAAAGATTCTCCAGTGCTTTCAGGAGGCACGCCAGGACCACATAAGATTCAGGGCATTGGCGCTGGATTTGTGCCAAAGGTATTAAAAATGAATCTTGTGGATGAGGTGATACAAGTGACTAATGAAGATGCTCTTCAGACTGCTAGGAGATTAGCACGTGATGAGGGTTTGGTTGTGGGCATATCTTCAGGCGCAGCAGCCTGGGCAGCGATTAAGATAGGAAAAAGAGCTGAAAATAGGGGAAAACTCATTGTAGTAGTCTTTCCGGACACAGGAGAGAGATATCTATCTACAGGATTATTCAATTAGTATGAACTCATCATTCAGAATTAATTAAGGGTATGATTACTTTAATTGTATCATGGTCTCTTAAACATTATATACATATTTGTAATTGGGTTAATGAAATTGATATTGCATGAATAAAGTTGTAATCATAAATGGAGGCGAGAAAGAATGAGACAAATATACCTTGATTATGCGGCTACTACTCCTACTGCTCCAGAGGTAGTGAAGGCGATGAAACCATATTATACTGAAATATTTGGCAATCCCTCATCGCTATATTCATATGGTCAGGAAGCACGCAGGTCGGTTGAGGAATCGAGAGAGGGGATAGCTTCCTTTATAGGAGCTGATATATCAGAGATTATTTTTACCAGCGGCGGAACAGAGAGCAACAATTTTGCATTAAAGGGGATAGCCTATGCAAACAGGGGCAAGGGAAATCACATAATAACCTCTCAGATTGAGCACCATTCCATAACCGAGACATGTAAGCATCTTGAAAAAGATGGATTTAGAATTACTTGGCTTCCTGTTGATAGCAACGGATTGGTTGATCCTGATAATGTAAAGAATTCAATAACCGATAGCACAATACTAATTTCCATAATGCATGGCAATAATGAAATTGGGACAATTCAGCCAATAAAGGAGATTGCCAGTATCGCCAGGGAAGGGAAAATTTATATACATACAGATACTGTTCAAACCTTTGGACATTTACCAATAAATATTGATGAATTTGGCGTCGATATTTTAAGCGCTTCCGCTCATAAACTTTATGGTCCCAAGGGGATTGGTGCGATGTATTTAAGAAAGGGCACTAAAATCATACCCTTTTTGCATGGGGGTGATCAGGAGAGGAAGAGAAGAGCCTCAACGGAAAATCTTCCTGGAATTATTGGTTTTAGCAAAGCAGTTGAGTTGGCAAGCCATGAGATGCATGAAGAGGGTGAAAGATTAACCATGTTAAGAGATAAGCTTATAGAAGGAATCATTGAAAAAATCGAGGACACCTCGTTAAACGGGCATCCTGTAAATCGACTTCCCAATAATATCAATATGACTATATCCTATGTTGAGGGAGAGTCAATGATCCTAAACCTGGATATGGAAGGGATCGCATGTTCCACAGGCTCTGCTTGCACCTCATCAAGTTTAGAGGCATCCCATGTTCTCTTAGCAATAGGTTTACCTCCGGAACTCGCTCATGGATCCTTAAGGTTTAGTTTAGGGAGATGGACAGAGGAAAAGGATATTGATTATCTTCTTGAGGTTATGCCTGGTATAGTGGAAAGGCTGCGATCGATGTCGCCGCTATATACAAAGTAGCAAATATTGGACATTCACAATGTGGAGGATTCATAATGATATGACATTAAATGAAGAGGTTACAACATGGAGTTGATCGAAAAAATTATTGAATTAAAGAAAAAAAGAAATGCGGTTATTCTGGCTCATAATTACCAAATTCCTGAAGTTCATGATATTGCTGATTATATTGGTGATTCTCTTGGTTTAAGTATCAAGGCTTCTGAGACTGATAAGGAAGTTATACTATTCTGTGGTGTGTATTTCATGGCTGAAACTGCTAAAATACTCTCTCCTCACAAGACTGTCCTTATTCCGGATAAGGATGCAGGTTGTCCCATGGCAGACATGATCACCGCGAACCAACTTCAATCATTAAAGGAGAAGCATCCTGGCGCAAAAGTGCTATGTTATGTGAACACTACCGCAGATGTAAAGGCCAGATGCGATTATTGTTGTACTTCAGCAAATGCCGTCAATATGACAAATAAGGCTTTTAATAATGATGAAGAAATAATTTTTGTACCAGATAAATATTTAGCTAATTTCGTATCTACACAGGTTGATCGCAATTTCATTATTTGGCATGGATACTGCCCAACACATGTAAAAATATTATCGCAGGATATACAAAAACAAAAAGAACGGCATCCCGAAGCGCGAGTATTAGTGCATCCTGAATGCACACCTGAGGTTATTGAATTAGCTGATGAAGTTCTTTCAACTGAGGGAATTTGCCGATATGTTAAGGATTCGCAATACAAGGAGTTTATCATCGGCACAGAGGTGGGTATGTTGTATAGACTGGAATGCGAAAATCCTCAGAAACTATTTCATCCTGCCTCTGAGTTGGCAATCTGTCCAAATATGAAGCTTACTAATCTAGAAAAGATTATGTGGTCACTGGAGGAGATGAGACATGAGGTGACGTTACCATCTGATATAATTTTTGAAGCGGGCAAGAGCATAAATAAGATGTTAGACTTTAGGGATCAATGAGGTGCAACATGTACTAACCAGCATTTAATCTGACACTCTCGTTTTCTTTTGTTGTCTGTAATTTATTATCCAACATTTTTTATAGAGCAATATTCTTCGAATCTAGAAATGTTTGCATGGGCGTTTTTCCGTAACAATACTTGCCAGTATGTGACCTCTCAACATTATATTCTTTTATCCAATCGTCAAGCTCTTCTTGTAACTCCTCTAAATCTCTGTAAATCTTTTTTCTAAAAGCAACGCAATAAAATTCATTCAACACAGTCTTATGAAATCTTTCACAACAAATGCCATTCGATTGAGGGCTTCTGGCTTTTGTTTTAAAATGATCAATATTTTCAACTGCTAAATACAACTGATATTCATGGTTTTACATTTTCCCACAATACTCAGTCCCTCTATCTGATAATATCCTCAAAAGGGGAATCCCTTGCTCCTCAAAAATAGCAACACTCTGTCGTTTAAAATATCCGCAGCTGTAATAACAGTTTTAGTAGTGTAGAGTTTAGCAAAAGCAACCTTTGTATAAGTATCAATAAAACTCTGTTGATATATTCGGCCAACACCCTTCATTGTCCCAACATAAAACGTATCTTGTGATCCTAAATAGCCAGGATGTTCCGTTTTTAGCTCTCCATAGGCCTCCTTTTCCCTTTTGGCTTTCTCTAAAGCTACTAATTTTGCCTCCGTTAATACTAAATCATCCTGAGCAGCCTTTGACTCTAAGGCCTTAAGCCTCTTCTTAAATGTC